>JAFQEB010000043.1 GCA_017399225.1 Clostridia bacterium
ACGAAGTAGGGATCGCCCATGGAGCCGTAATCGCCGATCAGCAGGCTGTGGTACAGATCCTGCAGGGCGCCGGGAGCCTCGGGCATCACGGTGCCGTCGATCATCTGGGTCAGGGCCTGACGCAGCTCCGCATTGGTCTCAAAGATGGACATGGGGTTGTAGCTGCGCTCGCGGTACATATCCAGCACCGTGTCGGAACGCATACCGAAGATGTAAATGTTGTCCATGCCGACCTGCTCGGAGATCTCGACGTTCGCGCCGTCCATGGTGCCGATCGTCACAGCGCCGTTCATCATGTACTTCATGTTGCCGGTGCCGCTGGCCTCCTTGGAGGCGGTGGACAGCTGCTCGGAAACCTCGGTCGCAGGGATGAGGATCTGGGCGCTGGAAACGTCATAGTTCTCCAGGAACACCACCTGCAGCATCTTGCTGGCGCGGGGGTGCTTGGCGATCAGGCGGCTGAGGGCGTTGATGAAGCGGATGATCTGCTTGGCGCGGTTGTAGCCGGGGGCAGCCTTGGAGCCGAAGATGAAGGTGCGGGGCTGCATGGTGAAGGATTCGTCGTTCACGATGCGGTTGTACAGCACCAGGCAGTGCAGGGCGTTGAGCATCTGACGCTTGTACTCATGCAGACGCTTGGACTGGGCGTCGAAAATAAAGGAAGGATCGACGTCCGTACCCTGGTGGGCCTTGAGGAAGTTGGACAGGCGCACCTTGTTCTCGTACTTGACCTTGGCGAACTGCTCGCGGAAGGCGGCGTCATCGGCGTAGGGGGCCAGCTCGGAGAGCAGCTCGGGCTCCTTGATCCACTTGGTGCCGATGGTCTGGCAGATCAGGTCGGTCAGCTTGGGGTTGCAGGCCATCAGCCAGCGGCGATGGGTGATGCCGTTGGTGATCGCGGAGAACTTCTCCGGCATGACCTGGTAGAAGTCATGGAAGGTCTCAGCCTTGAGGATATCGCCATGCAGCTGGCTGACACCGTTGGTGTTGAAGGTCATGGCCACGCACAGGTTCGCCATGTGGATGTAGCCGTAGGAGATGATGGCCATCTTGCCCACGCGCTCGGCCTGGCCGGGGAAGTGGTTCCACAGGCGGGCGCAGAGGCGGCGGTTCATTTCCACCAGGATCTGGTAGATGCGGGGCAGCAGGGACTTCACCATGTCCTCAGGCCACTTTTCCAGGGCCTCGGCCATGATGGTGTGGTTGGTGTAGGCGATGGTCTTGGAGACGATGGCCTGCGCCTCGTCCCAGCCCAGACCCTCTTCGTCGATCAGCAGGCGCATCAGCTCCGGAATGGCCAGGCCGGGGTGCGTGTCGTTGACGTGCACGCAGACCTTTTCGGGCAGCAGGTGCCAGTTGGTGCCGTTGAGCTTCTTGAAGTCCTTGAGCATGTACTGCAGCGTGGCGCTGGTGAAGAAGTACTGCTGCTTCAGGCGCAGGAGCTTGCCCTCGTAGTGGTTGTCTTCGGGATAGAGGATGTTCGAGATGGCCTCAGCCAGCTCCTTCTCCTCGGTGGCCTGGACGTACTGGCCGCGGCCGAAGGAACCCAGGTCCATGCGCTTGGGGGAGCGGGCGCTCCACAGGCGCAGGCTGTTCACGGTGGAGGTGTCATAGCCGACCAGGGGCATGTCGTAGGGCACGGCCTCGACAGTGTTGTAGCCCACATGCTTGAAGGTCAGGCGGCCGTTCTCCTCCATCATGTCTACATGGCCGTTGAAGTGCACCTCGCAGGCGTCCTCCATCACGGGCATTTCCCAGACGTTGCCGTTGCCCAGCCAGTAGTCAGGCAGCTCGACCTGCTGGCCGTCGATGATCTTCTGGCGGAACAGGCCGTATTCATAGCGGATGGAGCAGCCCATGGCAGGCAGATCCAGGGAAGCCAGGGAGTCCATGAAGCAGGCAGCCAGGCGGCCCAGACCGCCGTTGCCCAGCGCCGGTTCGGGCTCTTCCTTCAGCACGGCGTCGATATCGATGTTCAGCTCCTCAATGGCCTGCTTGTAGGCGTCGGTGGACACCAGGTTGAGGATGTTGGTATACAGGCTGCGGCCCATCAGGAATTCCACAGACAGGTAGTACAGGCGCTTGTTGTTATTGTGCTTGCGCTCCTCGCGGGAGATCATCCACTTCTGCATGATCTGGTCGCGGACGGTGGAGGCCAGAGCGCGGTAGATCTGCGCGTTGGAAGCCTCCTCCAGCGTGCGGCCGTTGTAGCGCTGGAGCTTGCCGATAATGGACGCCTTGATGGAGTCCTTGTCAAAGCGGGTCGTGGGCATGGAAATCCTCCTCTATATCTTCAGGGAAATCATTCGTTTATGCAGGTGAGCGCATCCTGAAATGCAGGATGGTACGCAGAAAAAAGCGTTGGTTACCAACAGTTCAATATTATACATGTTTTATGTCGAAAAGGCAAGTTATTTTGCAGCTTTCTGTGGTTTTCCTGCAATTTGGAGGATTTGGTCAGGCGTTTGCCAAAAGGACCTGGCTATGCGTCGGGGGTTCCGGGCCGGATAACATTTTTGCCGAAGCGCCTGCGCACGCTGTCCACCGCCTGCTCCATACGGGCCTGCTTGGGATCATCCGGCGTGACCTCCGTCAGAAAGGAGAGCTGTGCGGGCACGGCCTCGTCCTCGCCGCACAGGGCGGAGGCAGTGACGCTCAGCAGCCGGATCGGCGCATCAGGGGACCAGCATTGCTCCAGCAGCGAAAGGGACTCGTGGAAAAGCTGCCGCGTCAGGTTGGTGGGCATCGGCAGGGTACGCTGGCGGGAGATCACCTTGAAGGTCGGGGTCTTCACGTGGATGGTGACGACGCGGCATTTGAGGTGCTGCGCCCGCAGCCTTGCGCCGACGCTGTCGCACAGGGGCATCAGTCCGGCGTGCCACTTTTCCCGGCCCACCAGGTCGTGGGGATACGTCATGCTGTTGCCGATGGACTTGACCGGCTCGCTTTCGCCCCAGCGGCGCACGGGAGAGTCTCCCTCGCCGTTGGCCATGCGGTAGAGGCTTTCGCCCTGCTTGCCCAGCCATTTGGTCAGCATTGCCGGATCGTTTTCCGCCAGATGACCGATGGTTGTCACGCCGTGCTTCAGCAGCACCTGCGCCGCAGCCTCGCCCACAAAGAGCATATCGCGGATGGGCAGGGGATAGAGCAGCTCCCGCGCGTTTTCCCGGGTGAATACCGTGGTCGCATCCGGCTTCTTGTAGTCGCTGCCGATCTTGGCCCACCAGCGGTTATCGGCAACGCCTACGCTGATGGTGATGCCCAGCTCCTCCCGCACGCGGCGGCGCAGCGTGTCCGCAATGGCAGGGCCGTCGCCGAAAAGCTGCTGGGAGGCGGTAACGTCCAGCCAGCTTTCATCCACGGAGAAGGGCTCCACCTGATCGGTATATTCCATATAGAGCGCGTTGATCCGCCGGGACATGGCTTCATATTCATCATGATGCGGCGGCAGCAGGATCAGGTCGGGACATTTGCGCCGGGCCTGCCAGATGGTCTCGGCGGTCTGTACGCCCAGCTTCTTGGCGATCATGTTCTTCGCCAGGATGATGCCGTGCCGCCCTTCCGGATCGCCGGCGACGGCAACGGGCTTATCCCGCAATTCCGGGTACTTCAAAAGCTCCACGGACGCATAGAAGTTGTTGCAGTCACAGTGGAGGATGATTCGGTTGTACTTCCGGTCAGTATACATCGTCATCTTCGTCGCGCTTGACGAAGTTGGCGGCGAGGTTCTCGGGATTGAAGCGGGGATCGAAGGCCAGAGCCTTCAGGCTGTCCCGGGTCACGACGGTATTGGTGCCCAGGCAATCCGTGCAGCGGTAGAAGCATTCGGGGCATACGCAGCCCAGATGGGGGGCGTCGGCCTGCACCATGTAGATACCGCATTCCTTGCAGCTGCAGCGCATAATAAGAACATCCTTTCGCAGTAGGATGACACTATCATACCATGATTCGCCTTCAAATGCAACGGGAACACAGGAATTGCCGGAGCCTTCGGATTGTATACAAAAGCCTTGACATACGCTGCCGTATTATGTATAATAATTTGCATGAATTTTCACCCTGATTACAGGGTTGACAGGAGGCAGCGGGAATGAAGAAGGCAGGCATTGCAGCAGTGGTGGTTGGTATCCTGCTGATGATCGGCAGCCTTTATGTGGCGCGTACCGTGCAGAACAGCGCGATCATCACCCAGATGGCAAAGGTCGTGAACGTGGAGGTCAACCGCGAGAATGCCGGCAAGCTGCTGGACGTGATCCTTTACCTGACTGATGAAAATCTGGAGGATGCGGAGAAGGTTGCGAAGGTCGGCGAGCGCCTGGAGGTCGAGTACAGCGACCGGGACGCCAAGCTGATCCTGGGCCGTGCCAATAAGCTGCTGGCTGGCGGCTTGGATCCCCGCAGCCGCCTGTGCCTGCAGGTGCATCCGGCAGATCAGGTGCTCAACGTAGCGGGCCTGGTGCTGGTGGTGGCCGGCGGCGCGATGATCCTCTTCGGCGGCAAGCTGAAGAAGGCGTAAAAAGAACAAGAAAGGGAGCTCTGTAAAAGAGCTCCCTTTTCCTGTGCAGCGGCGGACTGTCTGACGGACGGCCCGCTGCATTTCTATTAAAGAAGATGTACGCGGCCGCCCAGATCCTCCACGACCCGGATGCACTTGCGCAGGGCGTCAGCGGTTTCACCGCTGCCCTGGCTCAGCACGGTCAGGTTGATGGGGCTGCGGCGCTCGCTCAGGCAATCGTGCAGCGCGTCGGCGTTGCAGCCATAGTGCTCGGGCAGCTCCAGCAGCAGCTTCAGCGCGCGGTGCAGCTCCTGTGGGGTGGCGTAGCGATTGGCGTCAATGAAGATCGTCAGGCTTGTCATTTGCGCTTACCGTACCTTTCTTGCCGTCGATGGTGACCACCGCGCCGGATTTGAGGATCTCCGTTGCATGCTGCGCACCGATGATAACGGGGATGTCCAGCGTCATGCCGACGATGGCGCCGTGGCCCTCGGGGTTGGCGTCCTCCAGCACCAGGCCGCCGGCCTTGCGCAGCATGGAATACATGGCGCCTGTGGTCTGCTTGCAGACGATCACGTCGCCGTCGTCGAAGGTGTGGGCGTCAGCTTCCAGGTCGCGGATCACGCACAGGGGCGCGGTGATGCGGCCGCCATGCAGGCCGATGCCCTTGGTCAGCATATGGCCTACCACATGGACCTTCATCAGGTTGGTGGTGCCGGAAATGCCCAGCGGTACGCCGGCGGTCAGCACCACCAGCTCGCCGTCATGCACGATGCCGGCGGCCACAGCGGCGTCCACTGCGTGCTCAAACAGGTCATCCGTGTTGGACTCCTCGCGGATCATCAGCGGCACAGTGCCCCAGGAGAGACCCATCTGTCGCCACACGCGGGGGTTGCTGGTGCAGCCCACGATGATGCTGCGGGGACGGTAACGGCTGATGGTGCGGGGCGTGGAGCCGGACATGGACACCGTGATGATCGCGCTGGCGTTCAGGTCGTGGGCGGAGGTGACCGTCGCGTGGGAGATGGCGTTGGTCACGTCGGTGGAGGTGGTGTTGGTGCGGGTGAAGCCGCGGATGTTCTTGATATCCGCCTCGGCCGCCAGGGCGATCTTGACCATGGTCTTGACGGCCTCCACGGGGTAGGCACCCACCGCAGTCTCGCCGGAGAGCATGATGGCGCTGGTGCCGTCGTAGATGGCGTTAGCCACGTCGGTCGCCTCTGCGCGGGTGGGGCGGGGGTTCTTGATCATGGAGTCCAGCATCTGCGTGGCGGTGATGACGGGCTTGCCCAGGGCCAGGCAGCGCTGGATCAGCTCCTTCTGCAGGGCGGGCACGTCCTCCAGGGGCACCTCGACGCCCAGGTCGCCGCGGGCGACCATCACGCCGTCCACCACGCGGAGGATCTCGTCGATGTTTTCCACGCCCTCCATATTCTCGATCTTGGCGATGATGTTGATGCCGGCGCCGCCGTTCTCCTGCAGGATGTGGCGGATCTGCAGGATGTCGTCCGCGCTGCGGGTGAAGGAAGCGGCGATGAAGTCAAAGCCTTCCTGGATGGCGAAGAGGATGTCGCCCCGGTCCTTCTCGCTGATGAAGGGCATGGTCAGGTGCACATTGGGGATGTTGACGCCCTTGTTGTTGCTGACCACGCCGCCGTTGCCCACGCGGCAGACAATGTTGCCGCCCTCGATCTTCTCCACCTGCATACCGATCAGGCCGTCGTCGATGAGAATGGCGTTGCCGACCTTCACGTCCTGGGGGAGGTTCTTGTAGGTGATGGATACGCGGTTCTCATCGCCCTCGACCTCGTCGGTGGTCAGGGTGAAGAGCTGGCCGGGCTGCAGGGTGACGCGGCCCTCCTTGAAGGAACGGACGCGCACTTCAGGGCCCTTGGTATCCAGAAGGGTGGCCACGGGCAGCCCCAGCTCCTTGGCGATGCGGCACACTTCGTCATGATAAACCTTGTGGCTCTCATGGCTGCCGTGGGAGAAATTGAAGCGGGCAACGTTCATGCCGGCCTTCATCAGATCAGCGATCAGGCCCTTCTCAAACAGGTTGGGGCCCATGGTGCAGACGATCTTCGTTTTGCGGATCACGTTGGACATACTGTGTTCCTCCGTCTCTGTGGTGATCTATGTGAACGGATATACTCACTGTTTCTATTATACACGAAAACCCCGCGCTTGTGAACAGGGTTTTGCAATTTGTTGCGTAAAGGGCAGGGGAGCGGCAAACGAAAACCGCCCGGCACATCCCGTGGGGGACATGTCAGGCGGCATATGTGCGGATCAGTGATCGTCAGGGGACGAAGGACAAGCCTTACGCCTTGGCGATCTCCACCAGCTTGGCGAAAGCGGCAGGATCATTCACAGCCAGGTCAGCCAGCATCTTGCGGTTGACGGTGATGTTCTGCTTCTTCAGGCCGTTGATGAAGGTGGAGTAGCTCATGCCGTTCAGGCGGGCAGCGGCGTTGATACGGGTGATCCACAGGGAGCGGAAATCACGCTTACGCAGCTTGCGGCCTGCAAAGGCATAGCGCAGGGAACGAGCGACCTGCTCGGACGCGGCGCGGTACTGCTTGGACTTAGCGCCCCAGTAGCCCTTGGCCAGCTTCATGATCTTGCGACGCTTCTTCTGAGCATTCACAGCTCTCTTAATACGTGCCATTTCTTAGTATCCTCCTTGCCAGCTAAAGGGCGAAATTACTTGTAGGGCAGCAGCTTGTGGATGGTGCGGGCTTCGGCCGCATTGTCCACGATACCAGCAGCGCGCAGGTGACGGGTGCGCTTGGTGGTCTTCAGGTGAATCTGGTGGGACGCATTGGTCTGCTTATGCTTCACGATACCGGACTTGGTGAAAGAGAAGCGCTTGGCAGCACCACGGTGAGACTTCTGCTTAGGCATGGTATTGTCCTCCTTCCAATGTTTCAGGCTGCAGCCTGCCTTTGTGAGGCGCGGCTATATATCAGACAGGCGCCGGAGCACCCCTGAGCAGACCTTATTCCTGAGTGGTCTTTTCCTTGGCGTCCCGGGCTTCGCGGGCGGCCTTCTTCTCAGCGAAGGAAGCCTTGGCGGCCTTGGGCGCGAGGATCATGAGCATGTACCGGCCATCCATCGTGGGGCGGCGCTCCACGGTGCTGACTTCGGCGCAGCGCTCGGCGAAATTCTGCATGACCTTCATGCCGATCTCGCTGTGGGTGATTTGACGGCCGCGGAAACGGATGGAAACCTTGACCTTGTCGCCGTCGGCAAGGAACTTCTGGGCCATCTTCGCCTTGGTGAGAACGTCGTTCTCCTCAATGGTCGCGGACAGCTGGACTTCCTTGATGGACACGACCCGCTGATTCTTACGGTTATCGCGCTCCCGCTTCGACTGCTCGTAGCGGTACTTGTCATAGTCCAGCAGCTTGCACACCGGCGGCTTGGCCTGAGGCTGGATCTTGGCCAGATCAAGGCCGCGTTCCTCCGCCAGTTCGAGTGCCTTGTGCGTAGGCATGACGCCGAGCTGCTCGCCGTTTTCGTCGATCAGGCGAACCTCTCTGTCGCGGATCTCTTCGTTGATCATCAGATCGGTAGCGATGTCCATGCACCTCCATTATGTTTGGAACTTGTGTTCCGGGGTTTAATGCCTTGCTGAAGCAATGCCGCAAAAAAGCGACGGGCACTCGACCCGTCGCTGAACATGCGCAGTATCCACCTTTTGCAAGGTAAGATGCCATGATACCCGGCAGCGTGAGCCACACGAGGTGAGAGACGGGCAAGCCTCTGCTTCAAACACAGGAAGTATACCACGTATCCCGGAGTCTGTCAAGAGGGATTTGCATCTTTTTTTGCCGCCGGACGTTCCGTTGCGGCGATCGGTCCCTGGTCTGCCGCCCGAAGAGAAGAAAATGCAGAAAAAAAGTGTTTTCGTATTTCGAAAACGTTTGAAATGAAAGCGCTTTCCACTCTTGTATCCTTTGGAAGGTTGTGCTATACTGATAAATGGCCAGTTATGGCGTGCGTGCATGAACCGCGCAGCCACTGACATCATAGATATTGCTGTGACAGACAGAGAAGGAGCGATTCTTCCATGAAAAAGATTGCGATCATCACCTCCGGCGGCGACGCCCCGGGTATGAATGCGGCGATCACCGCTGTGGTGAAGGCCGCTGCCCGCCGCGGCATTGAGTGCATCGGCATCAAGCGTGGCTTCAATGGTCTGCTGACCATCTCCAAGGACAATCAGAAGGATCTGAAGCACTTCGACCTGGAGACCGTGCTGGACAACGCGGACCGTCCCGGCACCCAACTGCGTACCGCCCGCTGCGACGACTTCCGCAAGCCCGAGTTCCAGAAGAAGGGCGCTGACACCCTGCGCGAGCTGGGCGTGGACGCTGTGGTCGTTATCGGCGGCGACGGCTCTTTCCAGGGCGCGCTGCGTCTGGTGGAGCAGGGCATCCCCTGCGTGGGCATCCCCGGCACCATCGACAACGACCTGGCCTACACCGAGATGACCCTGGGCTACGAGACGGCCGTGCAGGTCTGCACCGAGGCCATCCGCGATATCCGTGCCACCTCCCGCAGCCACAACCGTCCCCATGTGGTGGAGTGCATGGGCCGTCACTGCGGCGACATTGCCCTGAAGGCCGCCTGCGCCACCGGCGCCGAGATCGTGCTGGTGCCTGAGGTTCGCTGGAACATCGAGACCGTGGCCCAGCGCCTGTGCTACCAGATCCGCAAGGAAAACCCCCGCGCCACCATCGTCATCGCCGAGGGCTGCTGGGATTCCATGGAGCCCTTCGACGCCTATTCCTACCTGAATCCCCGCGGCAAGAAGTTCCGCGAGGACGACAAGATCAACGCCAGCTTCCTGGCATCCATCCTGCAGCGCAAGTGCATTGATATCCTTGGCCTGAACGAAGGCTCTCCCGACCGTTATCACGACGAGGGCGACGAGCTGGCTGTGCGTTCCACCGTGGTGGGCTACACCCAGCGCGGCCGTATGCCCGTGGCCAAGGACAGCGCCTTTGCCTTTGAGGCCGGCCATCTGGCGGTTTCCCTGCTGTGCAAGGGCTACACCGGCCAGGCCATCGGCGTGCGTCACGGTCAGGTCTTCCACATGGACATGGCCGACGCCCTTCGCGAGAAGCGCACCTTCCGTCATGACCTGTACGACCTGGTCAACGATATCCGCGACTGAACGGCGTGACGCTGCCCAAAGGCAGAAACCAGAACAGCATCACCGGGACGGCTGCCCTCAGCGGGGCGGTCGTCCTTTTTTTCTGTATGCAGAGGGCAGGCATTGACCGCAAAAATCCCCCTTCAGAATTCTGAATTTCGGTTGACAATGCCCGTTTCTTCCAGTTATAATGGAATACGTTGCCTGAGGGAGTAATCGGCGCATATCCGCGTATGTGCGCAGCAGCATCGTCAAGTCGGCGAATGAAGAACACCCGGTGCTGTTTGAAATGATGAGACTCATGGACGGTGATCGGCGCCTGCTGGCGGCGATGGCTGCCCATGTTTTTCTTATTTTACGGCTGCTCTGCAGGAAGCGGCGGAACGCGGCTGCCAATACCAATCTGAGAGAGAGGAAATAGAACATGGATTTTGCTGAGATCATCCGTGAGCTGTTTGACGGCGTGTTTCAGCTCATGTCGGTGGACGGCCTCAAGACCCTGGTGATGTTCGCCATCGCCGGTATCCTGATCGCCTTGGCCATCGTGAAGGACTACGAGCCCACGCTGCTGCTGCCCATCGGCTTTGGCTGCATCCTGGCCAACCTGCCCACGGTCTTCGACATCGTCTCCAAGACTGATGCGCCCTCCGTGCTGGGCGAGGCGGGCTTCCTGTCGGTGCTCTTTAACGCCGGCATCGCCAACGAGCTCTTCCCCGTGCTCATCTTCATCGCGGTCGGCGCGATGATCGACTTCTCCCCCCTGCTGAAGGATCCTTCCACCATCTTCTTCGGCGCTGCGGCCCAGTTCGGCATCTTCATGACCTTCCTGCTGGCGCTGGTGCTGCTGCCCTTCCTGCCGGATCTGTTCCCGGCGGTGGAGAGCCTGCAGGCCCTGCGTGACGACAGCATGGTGATGAAGCTCGCCTCCGCCATCGGCATCATTGGCGCGGCGGACGGCCCCACCACCCTGTATGTGGCCAACTACTTCAAGCTTGAGCAGTACATGGCCCCCATCTCCGTGGCGGCCTACAGCTACATGGCGCTGGTGCCTGTGATCCAGCCCCCGGTCATCCGTGCCCTCACCTCCCGCGAGGAGCGCATGATCCGCATGGATTACCAGGAGGAGCGCTGCTCCAAGACCACGCTGATCCTCTTCCCCATCATCGTTACCATCGTCGCGGGCATCATCGTGCCCATGAGCGCGCCCCTGGTCGGCTCCCTCATGTTCGGCAACCTGATCCGCGAGTGCGGCGTGCTGGAGCGCCTGAGCAAGACCGCGCAGAACGAGCTGGCCAACCTGGTCACGATCGTCCTGGGCATCACCATCGGCGGTACCATGGTGGCCGAGAACTTCCTGCGTCTGGAGACCATCCTGATCCTGGTGCTGGGCCTGTTCGCCTTCGTGTTTGACACCGCCGGCGGCGTGCTGTTCGCCAAGATCCTCAACATCTTCCGCAAGAAGAAGATCAACCCCATGGTCGGTGCGGCAGGTATCTCCGCTTTCCCCATGTCCTCCCGCGTCATCGCCAAGATGGCCCTGAAGGAGGATCCCTCCAACTTCATCCTCATGCAGTCCACCTCCGCCAACGTGTCCGGTCAGCTGGGCTCCATCGTGGCGGGCGGCATGGTGATCACCCTGGTGTCCATGCTGCTGGGCGCGTAATCAGAAAGGAGAGAACGACAATGAAGAAGCTGATTTCCCTTCTGATGATGCTCCTGCTGGTGATGACCTGCGCCTTTGCCCTGGCTGAGGACAATGCGGGTGCTGAGCCCACCGCCACTCCCGTTCCTGCGGATGTCGCTGCTGAGACTGCTGAGTCCGCTGAGCCCACTGAGGAGGACGAGATCGCGAAGCTGCAGGCTGAGATCGAAACCCTCAAGGCCCGTCTGGACGAGCTGACCGACGAGGACGAGGAGCTTGCCACCTACGGCACCAACTACCATCCCGATAACCTCATCGTGGACGGCCTGCTGGTCACCGTCGTTGGTCTGGCTGGCGTGTTCCTGGTGCTGATCCTCTTCTTCCTGACCATCAAGTTCATGCACAAGATGCTCAAGTAAGAGCGCTCTGCCAACGATGCAAACAGGCGCGTCCGCGTATGCGGACGCGCTTTTGTGTGCAGCAGAAAAACAGCGGAGAATGACGAAAAAACGCTTGCCATTTGAAGGAAACAGGCGTATAATAACCCGCGTTGCGAAAATAGGGTACAGATGACGAAAGGACAGGAAGCGTCATGACGAATGATTCCAACTATATGCACATTTCCCACGGCCCCTTCCATGTGGGCCAGCGGAGCATCAAAACAGCGGTCGCTGCGACGCTGTGCGCGCTGCCGTACCTGCTCTTCGGCGCGGATCCCTCCTTTGCCTGCATCGGCGCGATCTTCGGCCTGGGCAGCGATATGTCCATGTCCAAGCTCAATGGCGGCAACCGCTTCTTCGGCACGGTGATCGGCGGCTTCATCGGCATTTTCCTCTACCGCCTGTATCTGCTGATCGTCCCGGAGGGCGGCCGTACCCTGTGGCAGCTGGCCCTGCTGTTCGTCGGCGTGGTGGTGCTGATCATGTGCTGCCAGCTGTTCAAGTGGCCCGGCGGCATCCAGCCCGGCGGCGTGGTGCTGTGCATCGTGCTGTTCCAGAAGAACCCCGATATCTACCTGGAGTACTCCGTCATGCGCATGATCGACACCGGCGTGGGCGTGGCCTGTGCGCTGCTGGTCAACTGGTATTTCACCCGCCCGCGGGTGGAGCGCATCCTGACCCGGCTGCACATCCCGCATAATGCCGATGGCAGCGTGTTCATCTTCAAGCGGGATGAAGAAAAGGCTGCTGACGAAACCAAATCTGCATAAGAAAACGGCACTGCGAGTCGATTGCAGTGCCGTTCTTTTATGCTTCTTCCTCCGGCGTCCAACAGTCGGCGGGTTTGTGCTGGGGCAGCGACAGGAACCAACGCACGCCAAAGGGATCGCACACGATGGCTGCCCAGGGGCTCCAGGGCAACTCACAGGGGGGAAGCTCCACCCGCCCGTCAGCGCGCAGCAGGTTAAATGCGTGTTCAAGCTCGGCGCGGGTATGAAAGCTGACGCCCAGCTCAATGGGTTGCTTGTCCGTGTAGGTGTCCTGCCTGGCCTCTACGACAGAGCAGAAGGGTTCTTCGTTTTTGCTCAGCTCAGCGTGAAAATACGTGCCGTCCTTGTTCAGTATATGATAGCCAAGCTCCAGCCCAAAGGCCTCCCGATACAGCGCAAGGGCCCTGGGGCTGTTCTTCACATAGATGCCAATGCCGATCATGATTTCCTCCTGCGGGTAGTGCGAAACGCCAGACTGTGCAGCCAGTCTGGCGTTTCTGTAATGCTTGAATTACTTGGTGCCGTGCTTCACGCGGTCCTTCTCTTCAGCGCGCTTGGCGTTGTTGAAGCGGTCCAGCGTGCCGACCAGGTAGCCGGTGATGCGGCGGATGCGCTCGAAGCGGCGGTTGCCGTCGTCCTCGGTGCGGCCGCAGTGGGGGCAGCTGTCGCCGATGATGCCGTTGTAGCCGCAGACGGGGTCGCGGTCGACGGGGTGGTTGATGGAGCCGTAGCCGATGCCCTTGTCGTGCATGAAGCGGACGATCTTCTCAAAGGCGTCCAGGTTCTGCAGGGGATCGCCGTCCATTTCCACGTAGGAGATGTGGCCGGCGTTGGTCAGGGCGTGGTAGGGCGCCTCGGTAGACAGCTTGTGGAAGGCGGAGCACTGGTAGTACACCGGCACATGGAAGGAGTTGGTGTAGTAATCGCGGGTGGTAACGCCGTCGATGGCGCCGTAACGCTCGCGGTCCATGCGGATGAAGCGGCCGGACAGACCCTCGGCGGGGGTGGCGATCAGGGTGTAGTTCATGCCGGTCTCAGCGGACTTGCGATCCGTGAAGGCGCGCATTGCGCCGATGATGCGCAGGCCCAGCTCCTGGCTTTCGGGGCTCTCGCCGTGGTGCTTGCCGGTCAGGGCCTTCAGGGCCTCGGCCAGGCCGATGAAGCCGATGGTCAGCGTGCCGTGCTTGAGCACCTCGCCGACCTCGTCCTCCCAGCCCAGGTTCTCGGAGTCGATCCACACGCCCTCGCCCATCAGGAAGGGGAAGTTCTTGACCTTCTTCTTGCTGATGATGGCGAAGCGCTCGTCCAGCTGATCCACGACCAGCTGCATCTTCTGCTCCAGCTCCTGGAAGAACCAGTCGATATCGCCGTTTGCGCGGATGGCCAGACGGGGCAGGTTGATGGAGGTGAAGCTCAGGTTGCCGCGGCGGGGCGCGATCTCGCGCTCGCGGTCATAGGCGTTGCCCATCACGCGGGTACGGCAGCCCATGTAGGAGATCTCCGTCTCCGGATGACCTTCCTTGTAGTACTGCAGGTTGTAGGGCGCATCGATGAAGGAGAAGTTGGGGAAGAGGCGCTTGGCGCTGGTCTTGATGGCCAGGCGGTACAGGTCGTAGTTCGGCTCGCCCTCGTTGAAGTTGACGCCGGACTTGACGCGGAAGATCTGGATGGGGAAGATGGGGGTCTCGCCGCCGCCCAGACCGGCCTCGGTGGCCAGCAGCACGTTCTTCATCACCAGACGGCCCTCGGGGGAGGTGTCCATGCCGTAGTTGATGGAGGAGAAGGGCACCTGCGCGCCGGCGCGGCTGTTCATGGTGTTCAGGTTGTGGATGAGGGCCTCCATGGCCTGATAGGTGGCCTTGTCGGTCTCCTGCTCGGAGCGGCGCTGGGCAAAGTCCATGATGCGGTCAGCAAGATTGCCATCCAGGCCGAGCTCGGTCAGCGCAGCCTTCACGGAGGCACGGTTTTCCGGCTGCTCCTGCAGGGTGGGGGCCAGATCCTTTTCCTTCAGCGCGTCGATGATCTTCTCGGCCTGCCCGTCGGGATCCTCCACGCCGGAGAGCAGCTCCAGCGCGCGGGCCAGGTTCAGGCGGTAGCGCTTGATGAAGGTCTTCTTGACACCGGGGGCCATGCCGTAGTCAAAGTCCACGATGGCCTGACCGCCGTGCTGGTCATTCTGGTTCGCCTGGATGGCGATGCAGGCCAGCGCCGCATAGGAGGTGATGTCCATCGGCTCGCGCAGATAGCCGTGGCCGGTGGAGAAGCCGCCCTTGAACAGCGTCTTCAGCTCGATCTGGCAGCAGGTGGTGGTCAGGGTGTAGAAGTCCAGGTCATGGATGTGGATATCGCCCTCGCGGTGCGCTTCGGCAAAGCGGGGATCCATCACATAGGTCTCATAGAACTGCTTCGCACCCTCGGAGCCGAACTTGAGCATGGAGCCCATGGCGGTGTCGCCGTTGATGTTGGCGTTCTCGCGCTTGATGTTGGAGTCGATGGCGTCCTTGAACACGATCTCCTCGAAGGTGCGCATCAGGCGGGTGTTCATCTCACGGATGCGGCTGCGCTCGGCGCGGTAGAGGATGTAGGCCTTCGCGCTGCGGTGGAAGCCCTTCTCGATCAGCACGCGCTCGACGGTATCCTGCACCTGCTCAACGGTGGGGATGCCGGAAATGGTCTCATCGTTCTCCATCTTCTGCACGACGATGTCGGTCAGGATGGTGCTGGTCTCATGGCCCTTGGCGCTGCCGGAGGCCTGGAAGGCTGCGAAGATCGCATGTTCGATCTTGCTCTGGTCAAAGGCGACTTCACGGCCGTCGCGCTTACGGATGCTGACGATACTCATCTGTATTTCCCTCCTGAAGTGCGCTGCGAAGCAGATGGCCCTGATCCCTCCGGGTGGGCCGCAGAGGCTCACGGAGGCTCTTTTGAGGCTCTGTGAGCGCGTTTTGTACGCTGCTGCGTCAGTTACACAAATTGTGTTTCGCTATAAGATACTTAACAATATCTTGTGTGCCTTGTCGGCTGCGATTGCCATCATAGCACCTGTTCGCGTCTCTTGTAAATGGCTTATCTGGTAGAATTCTTTCACATCATCCTCAACCCCTTGTGTTTCCTGCATCACAGCAGGAAAATTTATTTTTTGACAGGCGAGAAGCGGCGAGGGGGGCGGAATTGGGAACGATGAGGGGGTTGAAAACATGAGAAAAGGCGTTCGCAAAAGCGAACGCCTCTGTGTTTATCGTAGCAGATACAGGCAGGTCAGGAAGAGGCCCACGCACAGCAGCAGCAGACCAAAGGAGACGCTCACCGTCAGGGTGCGGGTGTCCTCCTTCAGCTCGTGCCAGCTGGCGGCCAGCAGCACCTCGAAATCGGTGCGCATGGGCCTGCGGCGCAGGATCGTCCGGTTGAGGAATCCGGCCAGCCCGTTGAGCGCCTTGCCGACGGCGTAGGTGACGGGTGTGCCGACGGGGATGGGCTGATGGGCGCGCCGCTTGTTGAAGAGGGTGTTGCGGCCCAGCATCACCAGGCGCTCGGGCAGCTCGGCGAAGAAGCGGATCACGCCGGTCACGCAAGCCGGGATCACCACCTTGACCAGCTTGCTGTCGGGCAGGCGGGCCAGGGTGCCCACTACCAGGTCAGCCGCGCCGGGCAGCCACTTCATCAGCAGGGGACGGTACAGCAGCTCCTCCAGATCCAGCCTGGCGGGCCAGCGGTTGACATACTCGCGGCCGCCTTCGGTCTTGCGCATCAGCAGGGGACGGCAGACGAGAAGGTATACCGCAAGGCCGATGCCGATGGAGATGGCGGCGCCCTCCAGGTTTGCGGCGGAGAAGTAGGGGATGGCATGGCCGACCTCATGCTGGCCGAAGAAGTGGGCGCTCTGGTCGCCCAGGAAGCCCAGCGTCTTTTCCGGCAGCGCGCCCAGTACGGGCAGCACCGCGGCGCTGAGGAGGATCGCGGCGGCGGACAGGGGCTTCATGTAGCCCTTCTGCGCGTCGAATTCCTCCTGACGGGTCGGGTTCTTCTGCCAGAAGATGCAGATGTACAGCTTGATCATGTACGCCACAGTCAGGCCGCCGGAGATCAGGAAGAGGATCTCCGCTGCCTTGTAGGGCATCCAGATATGGCCGTGCTCCTGGTTGTGCACAATCAGCTCCAGGATCGCCTCATGCAGCAGGGACTTCGAGTTGTAGCCGCTGCCGATGGGCGGAATGCAGGCAATGGAGGTCGCGCCCAGGAAGAAGGCAATGTGCAGCAGGGGCTTTTTCCGCCCGAAGCCGCGGATCTCGTTCAGATCCAGCGCATGGGCGTTCATGTAAACCACGCCCGCGCACATGAACAGCACCAGCTTGATCAGGCTGTGGTTGGCCATGTGCATCACCGTGCCGTAGGCGGCAAGGCTGCCGTGCTCGCCCAGCAGCACCATCATGGACAGGCCTACGGCGATGAAGCCGACCTGGCTCATGGAGGAGCAGGCGAGGGTACGCTTGAGATCCACGGAGAACAGCGCCAGCAGCGCGCCTAGGAACATGGTGATGGACGCCAGGATCAGCAGCGCATTGCCAAAGGCCTCGTTGCCGGGCATCAGGCGGCTGCAGATGACGATCAGGCCGAAGATGCCGGACTTGGTCAGGATGCCCGACAGCAACGCGGAGGCGGGGGCAGGGGCCACCGGATGCGCCTTGGGCAGCCAGATGTGCACCGGGAACATGCCTGCCTTGCCGGCGAAGCCCACCAGCGTCAGCCAGGTGGCGACGGTCAGGACGGGCTGATTGCCGGCTGCTGCCATGGCTGCCTGCAGGCCGTCAAAGGACAGGGTGCCCAGGTGGAAGTACAGCAGGAAAAGGCCCATCAGGGTGGTCAGACCGCCGATGACGGCCACGGCCAGATAGGTACCGGCGGCCTTCAGCGCACCGGGCGTCTCCTCCTGCGCGACCCAGACGTAGCTGGTGAAGGACATGATCTCAAAGAAGATGAAGGTGGTGTACAGGTCGTCGGAGAGGAACACGCCCAGGGTCGCGCCCAGCGTCATCAGGTTGAAGAAGCTGTAACGGGTACGGGCATGACCGTGACTCATGTAATCCGGCGTGAAGAAGCCGGTCATCATCCACATGAAGGCGGCCACGCAGGCGTACAGCGCCCGGAAGCCGTCTGCCTTCAGCGTCAGGCCGAAGCCGCAGAAGGCGGGGATCTCATAGCTGCCGCCGCCCTGAAAGGCGACCAGCACGCACAGGCCGAAGACCACCGCGCCGGTCAGGGAGACCAGGCCGTCCCGCAGGCCGTGGCTGCAGCGTCCGGCAAGGATCGCTACCAGCGCCATGGCCATGGGCAGGAAGATCAATACGGGTAAGAGTGCCATTTGTGTTGATCCTCCCTTCTTAGTAAATCAGCCCGGAGGCTACGTCGCGCAGGAAGGTCACCAGCGGCTGGGACCACAGGCCCAGGGCGATGATCGCCGCGCACAGCAGGATCAGCGGCAGCTTCATCTGCCAGCTGGGATCGCGGTTGAAGCCCTCCAGCGCGGCGGTATCCGCGTTGAGGGGGCGGCCGTACATCGGCAGCGCCACGGTGAAGAGGTACACCGCGGTCAGCACGGCGGAGATGATCAGCGCGACCACCGACACGGTGCCCATGGGCAGCCCGGTCTCCGCTGCGGCGGTCAGCAGGTTCCACTTGCTGACGAAGCCGGCCAGGGGCGGCACGCCCGTGAGCGCCACGCCGCCGATCAGGAAGGCTGCGCAGGTCAGGGGCATCACCTTGCCGAAGCCGCGCAGATCCTGCACATATTCCTTGCCCGTACGCACGAGGATCGCGCCGGCGCAGTAGAACAGGGTGATCTTGATCACGCCGTGGATGACCAGGTGGCTCAGGCTGCCTACCATGCCGCCGGGGGTCATCAGGGCCGCGCCCATGAGCATGTAGGACAGGTTGGAGATGGTGGACCAGGCCAGGCGGCGCTTGAAGTGCTGCTCGCGCACGGCCATGGTGGAGCCGAAGAGGATCGTCAGGCAGGAAAGGGCCAGCACTGCGGTCTGCGCCCAGGTGCCGTAGAGGAAATCGCTGCCGAAGGCGTAGTAGATCAGCCGCAGCACCGCATAGGCGCCGGCATTGACCACGGCGACCGCGTGCAGCAGCGCCGTAACGGGGGTGGGGGCCACGGATGCTGCGGGCAGCCATGCGTGCATGGGGAACACCGCCGCCTTGGTGCCGAAGCCGATGAAGGCCAGCACGAATACGCCCAGCAGCAGCGGCGCGTGCTCGCTGCGGACGGTTTCGCTCAGCACGCCGCCGAGGGTGAAGTCCGTCGTGCCTGCGAAGTAGATCAGGCACACCAGGGCAATGAAGGCCATGGCCGCGCCGGTAATGGAATAGGTCAGGTACTTGCGGCCTGCGCGGATGGACTTGGTGTCCTTCTTGTGGATCACCAGCGGCAGGGTGACCAGCGTCAGGCACTCGTAGAAGACGTAGAGGGTGAATAGGTTGCCTGCAAAGGCGATGGCCAGCGTCGCCGCGTAGGACATGGTGTACCACATGAAGAAGGGATTCTCCCGCTCCTCGTGGTGCATGTACTCAAAGCCGTACAGGCTGGCGATGGGCCACAGCAGGCTTACCAGACCGGCGAAAATGCAGCTCATGCCGTCCACGCGGAAGGAAAGGGGCAGGGCGTCGGTCAGGTGATAGAGAATGAAGGGCTCCTCCGTGCGGGTGAGGATCACCGTCCACACGAGGATGGAGGTGGCGATGACCACCGCCTCCACATACCAGGCGCGGAGCCGGTTGGACCTGGGGCGCAGGACGCCCAGCAGCGCGCCGCCCACGAGGGGGACGAGCAGCGTCAACAAGATCAGCATCGTTGCGCCTCCTTACACCAGCGCGGCGGCCAGCTGGGTGAACAGCTCCGTCAGCGGGCCGGGGAAGGCGCCGAGCAGCACGCTCAGCACCGCCAGCACCAGCAGCGGCACGAGCATCGTGTAGGGAACGTCGTCCTTCTCGGTGTGGTGGTCGCCCTGAGGGTCGGACTGATGTCCGACGAGCTCGTGCGATTGCTCGCAATCGCCGTGCGAAGCCAGCGCCTGAGCTTTGGTCAGGTGATGGCCGGACTTGAAGAAGCCGTTGGAAATGACGGGCATCAGGTAGCCGGCGGTCAGCAGTGCGGAAACCAGCAGCACCACCGGGCCCAGCCAGGTGAAGAAGGTAGGGACGCCCGTTGCGGCCAGGCTGCCCTGGGCCAGGTACCATTTGCTGATGAAGCCCATGCAGGGCGGAATGCCGATCAGACCCAGGCTGGCCACGGTAAAGCAGCCCATGGTGACGGGCATCCTGCGGCCAATGCCTTCCAGGTCGCGCACGTCGGTCTTTTCGGTCTTGAGGATGATCGCACCGGCGGACATGAACAGCGTGTCCTTCACCAGGGAGTGGCACACCACATGCAGCAGCGCGCCCACAAAGCCCGCGGGGGTCAGGGTGGACAGGCCGAAGAGGATGTAGCTCACCTGGGACACGGAGGACCAGGCCAGGCGGCGCTTGAGATGGTTCTCCCGCAGCGCCAGCAGGGAGCCGGTGAAGACCGTCAGCAGCGTCAGGGACATAAAGGCGGTCTGCACCCAGGTGCCGCGCAGGAAGTCAGCCCCCAGGTAGGACAGCAGCAGGCGGGCGACGCCCAGCACGCCGGCCTTGGTGATGACGCCGGACAGCACCGCAGAGGCGGGGGAGGGCGCAGCCGGGTGTGCGGTGGGCAGCCAGCCGTGCAGCGGGAACAGGCCCGCCTTGGCGCCGAAGCCCATCAGCATCAGCAGCGCGAAGGTCATCACGAAGCCCTCGTGACCGGCGACCTTTTCCATGTTCAGCACGCCGCCGTCGGTGAAGGCGAAGGTGGTGACATAGGGGCTGAGGACGAACACGCCCAGCAGCACCAGAGATGCGCCCAGCACCGAGTAGATCAGGTACTTCAGACCTGCAGCTACGGCCTCCTTCTTGCCGGAGTGCATCACCATCGGCATGGTCAGCAGGGTCATCGCCTCAAAGAACATGTAGAAGGTGATGATGCTGCCGGAGAAGCACAGGCCCATCAGGATGCCCAGGGAGATCAGGTACAGCGCGTAGTAGCGCTTTTCCTTGCCCTCGTGGGCCATGTAATGGAAGGAATACAGTCCGGCCACGGCCCAGACGAAGGCCATCACGCAGGCGAAGATCTTGCCCAGCGTGTCAGCGTGCAGGAACACGGGCAGGCTGTCGGAGAGGGTGAAGAGGGTCAGGGTGAGATCCTCCTGCAGGAGGACGGGAAGAAGCAGCCCCACCGTGGCGATCAGGGTGATCACCGTCAGGATGGTGCGGGGCTTCCTGGCGTCCAGCCCGGGGATGAACGCCAGCGCAAGGCCGATCACGACCGGCGCAAGAACGGGGAGCAGAAGAAGGAACGACATGGCTTATGTGCCTCCTTGATATATCTCAGGTCAAATCAGCTGAACATGCCAAGGCCTGCGGTGATCATGTTGACCGCCGCCTGCGAGAACACGCCCAGGGCAATGTTGATCAGTGCCAGCAGCACCAGCGCTGCGTTGAAGCAGAAGCCGCGCTGGCCGCGCTCCACAGGGTAGGCTGCATCCGGCAGGGGCTTGCGGTACAGGGTGATGACGGTGCGCAGGAAGTACATGGTGTTGAGCATCGTCGAAACGGCCAGCACCACCAGCACCAGGATCGCCTTGGTCCCGCCAAGGCCAAGACCGGCCAGCGCGATGTTCAGCTTGCTCACGAAGCCGCCCAGGAAGGGGAAACCCACCATGGACAGCGCGCCGATGGTGAAGGCCACGCCTGCGATGGGGCTGCGGTAGCCGGAGCCGCGCAGGTCACGGAAGAGCTTCGAGTTGCCGCTGGCGTCCGCCAGGCCGCCCGCCGCAAGGAACAGCATACTCTTGCACACCGCGTGGCTGAAGAGGTGGAACATGGCGGCCATCATGCCGGCGTCGGTACCCATGGCCATGCCCAGGTAGATGTAGCCGACCTGCGCGACGGAGGAGAAGGCGATCATCCTCCGCACGTCGTTCTGACGCAGGGCGGAGATGGAGCCCATCACCATGCCCACCAGGGCGAAGACGAACAGCACGTCGTCAATGCCGGTGGCGGCGATCACGTCCAGGCCGATCACGCGGTACATGATCTTGATCAGCAGGAAGATATAGCCCTTGCTGACCAGGCTGGAAAGCACGGCGGCAGAGGTGGGGGTGGAGAAGCCGTAGGCGTCCGGCACCCAGGTGTGGAAGGGGAACAGCGCGGACTTGATAGCCAGGCCGATGGCGAAGAGCGCCACCACCACCGTCAGCGGCTGGGCATACTGCCCGGTTGCGGCGATGACCTTCACCTGCTCATGAATGTCCTCCATCAGCAGATGGCCGGTCAGGTCGTAGAGGATCACGATGCCCAGCAGGAACAGACCGGAGCCGATCAGGTTCATGATCATGTAGCGGGTGGCGGCCACCAGCGTGCGGCCGCGCTTGCGCACGGCGATCAGCGCACAGGCCGAGAGCGTCATGATCTCCAGGAATACGTAGGAGGTGAACAGGTCGTTGGTGTAGACCTGCGCCATGAGGGCGGCGGTCATCAGCAGCAGGATGACGTAGTAGAGGTTCTGCTTGTTGTGATCCAGATGCTCGTCCAGCTTTTTCATGCCGCCCATGAGGGACAGGAGCATGATCGCGGAGAAGAACAGGGCCGTGAGGGCCTCCAGGCTGCCTGCGCGGATCTCATTGCCGATGGGCGCGTAGTAGTGGCCCATGGGGAATACATAGCTCTCGGCTCCGGCGAAGTAGACGCCGGTGATGACGGCGGAGAGCCCGGTCACGATCAGCAGCACGGCCATGGCCCACCAGCGTGCAGCGCGGGGCTTGAGGACGCTGGTGACGGCCGCAGAGGCCAGGGGCAGGATGATGCACACGAAGGGAATGTGCTGCCAGAGAGCAAAATGCAGTTCCATCAGCGGTCATCCTCCTTCCGGCACAGCGCGGTGATCTCATCGATATCCAGCGTGTGGTAGCGGCGGTACAGCCGGATGGTCAGGGACAGCATGACGGCGGTCACGGAGACGGACACCACGATGCCCGTCAGCACCAGGCCGGCAGGGATGGGGTTGACGTAGGCTTCCACGGTCTGCACGCCGTCCACCACGATGGGGGCGACGCGGCCCTGCACATAACCCTTTGCCGCCAGGAAGAGGAAGATGGCGTTATCCATGATGGAGAAGCCGATGATCTTCTTGATCATGTTCCGGTGCAGCAGCAGCGTGGTGAAGCCGATGCCGAAGAGCACCATGGCTGCCAGCTCCACATAGTTGGTCAGGAAATCCATGTTACATGTCCCCCTTTCGGAAGAGGGTGTAGAAGGCGTACATCGTGCAGCAGACCACCAGGCCCACGGCGATGTTCAGGTAGGGGATCAGACCGGCGGAGAAGAGCATACCCGGAGTACCGGGGGTGAAGATGCTCTGGAGGTGATTGGCGCCGGTGAAGAAGGAATAAGCCTTGGAGCAGGCATAGAAGGCCAGCGCCATGAGGCTGACGATCTGGAAGGTCTTGAAGGTGAAGAACCGCTCCGTCTTCTTGAAGCCGAAGGCGTTGAGGTACAGGATGAGGCCGGCGCCCATGATCGCGCCGCCGGAGAAGCCGCCGCCGGGGCTGATGTGGCCGTTCATGACGACGTAGATGCCAAAGAGCAGGATCAGCGGCACCAGCAGGTTCGCCTGGTGCTGCAGGATCATGTCGTGCTTGGGCTCGCACATGCGGTCGTCGGCCTCGGCCTCCAGCTGCTCGGTGGTGGGCCTGCCGTCCTTGGAGGGGGCCAGGCGCAGCAGCACCAGCACGGTCACCACGGCGATGAACAGCACATTGGATTCGCCCAGCGTGTCAAAGGCACGGTAATCCAGGATCATGCCGGCGACGATGTTGACTGCGCCGGTCTCCGTCTGTCCCTGGGTGATGTAGTGTGCGGAAACCTCGTTGTTGACGGGGTTGTCGGGGCTGCCGAAGGGGGGCAGGTTGGCTGCGGTGGTCAGCAGCAGGGCGATGATGCCCACGCATACTGCGATAGAAGCGATGATGTATACCCAGCGCATCAGCTTGCTGCCCCGGGTGTGGGCCCACTGATGAATGTGGCTGTAGGCGCGCATTTCGCGGTTCAGCGCATCGTGACGGCGCTGCTCCAGCAGCTGCTCCTGGGCGTCGGCGTGATGTTCGCTGTCGATCAGATGGCTGCGACTGTCCGCATCCAGCTCGCCGGTCATGGCGTCATCCAGGGCGGTGGAGCCGTCTTCCAGCCAGCGAAGGAGCTTTGCCCAACAGCTGGATTCATAATCAGGCCTGATTTTCGCCATTGCCGGTCGCCTCCTTCTCAGGGGACAGGGCCCCGTTTTCCTTTTCAGCGGCCTTCTGGATGTCAATGGCGTGGATCTTCTTGAGGGTCACGAACAGCAGCAGGCTCGTGATGCCCGCGCCCACGGCGGCCTCGGTGATGGCCAGGTCGGGGCTTTCCAGCAGGATCCATACGACCGACATGGCCAGAGACTGGCTCATGAAGATGACCAGGGAGGTCAGCAGATCCTTCGTCATAGACACGCTGATGGCGCAGCAGATGGCGAAGATCAGAAGAATGATACCGAGAACGTCCATTACTGCGCCTCCTTTTCGGTGGTGTCTGTGTCGGGGGCCAAAACGGCAGCAGCATCGGCAGCGTCTACGCTGCCTTCGTCGGAGAGAAGAGGCGAAGCCTCCTCGGGCTCCTTTTCCTGCTCGACGTAGGCGCGGTCCAGCACCTCGGCGTCCTTGTCAAGGTCATCGTTGATGGTGACCTCCAGGCGGCCGATCAGATGGCCGGATACGGGGCTGGTCAGCCACAGGAAGGCAATGACCACCAGCATCTTGGCAGACGCGACGGTAAAGCCGGTAGCGACGATCACACCCAGCAGCATCAGCAGGATACCGACGGTGTCCAGCAGCGCAGCGGCATGGACGCGGCTGAGGGCGTAGCGGAATTTGTACACGCCGACCACGCCGGACAGCAGGCAGAACAGGCCCGTGGCCGTCAGGGCGGCGGCGATGACAAAGCGGATGATATCAAGCATTGCTGTCGCCTCCGTTCTGTTCCTGCTCGCGGCGGTGCTTCTCGCGGTAGATGCCCATGTAGACCTTCGTCAGCAGCACCACGGCCAGGAAGGAGAGCATCGTGTAGATCATGGCGATGTCCACCAGATACCCTTCGTTCATCAGGAAGGAAAGGATGCAGATGGTGATGACGATCAGCGTGCCCATCATGTTGACGGCGATCACGCGGTCAGCAATACGGGGGCCGCGGATGGCACGCACCAGGCAAGCCAGCAGCAGCAGGCCGATCACGACCAGCGCGGCGGTATACAGCACGTTATATGCCTCAGTCATGGCTGCTTTCCTCCTTTTCTGCAGAGGGCTTGACGCCCTCCAGCTTCATGACGCGGTCCTCCATGTCAAAGCCTTCCTGGCCCACGTCGAAGGACGTATCCAGGCAGTGGATGAGGAACTCGTCCTCCTGCACGTCCACGGTGATGGTGCCGGGCGTCATGGTGATGGAGTTGGCCAGGATCACCTTGCCCGCATCGGTGCGGAGCTTCGTCTTGAAGGAGGTCACCTCCGGCTCAATGACCATCGAAGGCGACCAGATCAGGCGGATCACGCCGAAGGCGGACTTGAAAACCTCGCCCACCAGGTATACAAAATAGCCCAGGATGTGCGGGATGCGCCGGGCGATCTTCCACTCCTTTTTCGGGGAATAGCCCATGAATGCGCACATGAATGCATACAGCGCGGCACAGACGATCGCGCCCACGATGGCGATCTCCGTCGTCCATTGCCCGTTGAGCAGCACCCAGAAGCCAAACAGCAGGAAATACATGCTCATATCCTCCCATTTATACGACCATTGTCGGCACATTTCGTGCCGGTCGATATTGTAGTCCTTCCTATTAAAGAAGTCAATAGCAAATCAGGCCGTTTTGCTGCCAAAGTTTTCCGCCGCGCAGGAAGTGAAAGGTTTTACAATTTCCCATTGCTCACCCCAGGAGAAATATGCTATAATGGAGCCACTCCCCATGAAAGGAACGATCGACGAATGCTCAAGCGCATCCTGGCCCTGGCGCTGCTGGCGCTGACGCTGCTGGGCGCATCCGCCCAGGCAGAGGTGGCCAAATCCCCTGTGCTGGACGCGGCGCTGTCCATGCTGGAGGAGGGCAACGTATTCCTCCTACGGTATAATGAACTCACCGATTCCCAGGTGGAGGCCCGCTTTGAGCTGGGCGCCCCCTACTTCTTCGGCGGCAAGCATGACTACAAGCTGGGCGGCGAGCCGCTGCTCTTTTCCCGGGAGCCGCTGTATGCCAAGCGCGTCATCTGGGAGCAGACCCGCTTTTATGACAAGGGCAAGGAGTACCTCTACGGCTTCGATTGCTCCGGCTTTACCCAGTGGGTGTTCTCCGAGGTCGGCTGGGCGGAGCATCCGCCGCTGGATCAGATGATCCTGCGGTATGCGGATTACGGGAAGAAGAACCACGTCTACAGCCACCGCAAGGGCAAGGAAATGCCTCCCTACGATCAGCTGGCGGAAACCCTTGAGGTGGGCGACCTGCTGGTGGGCAAGAACCGCGCCCGTCATGTGATGATGTACATCGGCACCCTGCGCGCCTTCGGCTTCACAGCCGAGGAGGTGCCGGAGCTGGCGGAATACCTGGATTATGCCCTGGTCATCCACTGCGGCCCCAGCCTGATGTACGGCGAGCGCATCCGGTCCTTCCTGGACGCCCATGCGGATGACCCGTACTACGACGGCGTGCTCGTGCCGGACGGCGGCGTGGCGGTCTCCATCATCGGGGTACCCTTTGAGGATGCGCCCAACCACGCCCATGAGGGCATTACGGATTATGCGTGGTTCGACCTGCCGGACGGGTATAAGCTGACCATCTGGGATCTCCCGGCCTGCACCAGCTTCTGCTGGTTCCGTGCCGGCGGCATCTGATTCATCCAAATACCATACCGGGAATATAATGCGGATAGCTCCTCGGAGGTGAGGTGCTATCCGCATTTTGATTATGGGGTGCGTATCGGGAAAGTCACTTCACCACTACGGTGGTCTTTACCCACTTCAGCTTCGGATCAAGATCCATCTCCTCCGTCAGATCCAGCACGGGGAAGTCCTCACAGTTGAAGTGCACGCGGCGGATGCCCGAGGAGCGGGGGCCGTTCACGCCGGGACGGGCATGGTAGGTGTTCCAGGTGAGGCCGTCCTCGTCGGTGATGTAGGCGTTGTGGCCGGGGCCAAATTCCCCCGGGACGCTCCGGGAGGTCAGCAGGGGGTAGTTCTCCTTCGTCCAGTTGGCCAGGTCGAGGGGATCCTTGCCCTCGTCCATGGAGAGCAGGCCCACCACATAGGTGCTGTCCACCAGCGCGCCGGAGTAGGTCAGCAGGATCCTGCCGCCCCGGTAGAGCGCGAAGGGACCCTCGACCACGAAGGTGTGGTTGTTCTCCCAGCCGTATTCCGGCACGGTCAGCACCTGCGGATCGGTCAGCAGCCGCCAGGGCTGCTCGGGGTCGAGCTGGGCGATGTAGAGCCACGCGCCCTGATCCACGGGGTCAAACTGGCGCTGTGACCAGGCCGCGTAGAGCTTCCCGGCGGAGTGGAACACGGTCATGTCCAGGGTGATGCCCTTTTCGAACAGGGGCGAGCCGTCCCGGCGCACCACGCGCCGGCTCATCTCCCAGTCGGAGGCCTTGATGGGGTTGCCGCCGGGCTTGAGGGCCATGACGTGGCTCTGCTCCTGCACGAAGGGCCCGGGCGTGCCGGCATGGAAGATGTACAGGCGGCCGCCGATGATGTGCATTTCCGGCGCCCAGAGGAGGTTCCCCAGGTGGGGATAGGTCTGATTGTCCAGGATCAGGTGCTGCTGGGCCGTCACCAGGCCAGGGATGCTGTCCGCCACGCGGATGTAGAGGGTGTGGTTCCAGTCCAGGTCGTTGGTGGAGATGAAATAGTACTTGCCCTCCCAGCGGCACATGGCGGGGTCGGCCTTGTTCCACATGGTCGGAAATTCGTAGTGATCCTGATGCACGCAGCCCTCGATCTCGTAGCAGCCGGGCTTTGTCCAGTCGACGCCGTCTGCCTGCCAGTCGACGCGCTTCTCCATCGAGGAGCCGTCGGAGTAGCGGGCGATGGCGCGCACCTTGTCCAGCTCTGCAGGGGAGGAAGCTTCGACCTGCGCGGGCACGTCGTTAGTGACGTTCACCGGGGTCAGGAAGCGTGCGCGCAGCCGGGCGGCGACCTCCTCCGGAATGTCGATGACGCTGTGGGGGATGCAGCCCTCGGGCAGCTCGGTTTCGCCCAGCTCGGGAGCTTTGCGGACGAAGTACTCCTGCGCCAGCGGATCGCTCTCGTGCAGCAGGGGCTGCTCGGTGTAGTGGATCAGGTCGGGGCTGGTGAAGAAGAGCACATGATCCGCGCTGGCTGCGTCTGCCGTGCCGTCGCACTCGATGCGCCGGGCGACGATGGCCCACTGGCCGTCCGGCAGGCGGGTCAGCCACGGCTCGCGCAGGCTGTAGGGGTGCAGAACGCCCTGCTCATCCGGCACGGCCTTGGCGTACACGATGCCGGAATTGTGCAAAAGGGGCGTGCAGACGCCGTTTTCGATCAGCGCCAGGTGGACGCTGTCGGCCAGCTTGGGAGCGTAGATAGCCTCCTCCAGCGGGGTGCGGGTGTAGCAGAGCAGCATGGATGTACCTCCTTCATCGGTGGGGGCAGGGAGCAGCTTGACGTACAGGGGCGTGCCCTTTTCGTCGGGCTGGAACCCCTTGCTCAGGTGGAAGGGGACTGCTTTCGTCTCCGGGCGCAGGGCGATCGTCCAGGCGCCCAGCTGCTTCAGCTGCTTTTCGGCCATGGCGTAGGCCTGGGAGCCGTACCCCTGACGGCGGTATGCGGGCTCCACATAGAAGCTCTTGATGAAAGCGCGGTGGGTCGGCTCGTAGAGGGAGTAGGTGATCAGGCCGATCAGCTGCTCGTCCAGCAGGATCCGCATCATGAAGCAGGGGTTGCGGGTCTGCATGGACTGGCGGATCAGCTCGGCGCTGAGCTCCGGGTCGTTCAGGTCGGCGATCTCGTCACGGTAGTCCTCCTCCGTGCAGACTTCGGAAAGGTAGGCGTCCATCAGGCGGCAGTAGGCCGACCAGTCGCCGGGCCAGGTGAGGGAAAAAGGCGTCAGCTTCAGCATAAGGCACCTCGCAGTATCTGGTTTCGATCGGTTGACAGCCATCGCTGTGATATATACAATAATAGCATAATCACCCGGCGGAAACCAGACGAAATTTGCTGACAACTGATTACATTTTGCTGTGTAAAGGGCGGCTGATCACGCGGATCCGGGAAACAGCCACCCTGCCCCAAAGGAAAACCAACAGGAGGCGACCGACATGCTCCCTCAAACCCAAGTCACCTTTGAAACCTCTGATCCCTCCCTGCAAAGGCTTTACGACGCCGCCGTAGAGAACTGCCGCAGCAACCTGACCATGTTCGGCCCTGACCGTGTGCTGGTGGAGGGCGGCGGGTACGAAAAGATCTGGCTGGAGACCCAGCCCATGGGCGGGGAGATGTACGCTCCCTACGACATGGAGGCGGCGCTGAACAATCAGCTGCTCTTCATGCGCACCCAGCGGCAGGACGGACGGCTGGCCGGCTCCATCCAGTGCCATCCGGACGGACGCATTGAGCCCCAGTTCAATAAGCTGCAGGGCTTTTGCTTCCCGTGGCCGGCGCTGAATATGTATTATCGCATCGGGCGGGATGCAGACTATCTGCGGATGCTGGAAAGGGCGCTGGAGGGCTTCGACGGCTGGCTGCACCGTACCCGGGCAGTCTCCGGCGACGGATGCCTGAGCTCCTTCTGCGTCTACGATACGGGGGAGGACAATGCCCTGCGCTACGGGGACGCCCCCAATTATTGCGAAACGGACGCGCCGCCCGAAGGCAGCAGCGTCGTTCCCATGGCGTCCATGGATATCACCAGCTTCTCCTATGCCGCAAGGGATACCCTGGCGCGGATCAGCCGGATCCGGGGCGACGCGGCGGGAGAGAAACGCTGGCGTGCCGGGGCGGAGGAGGTTGCGAAAGCCCTGCGCACCCGCCTGTGGGATGAAGCGCGGGGCGCCTGCTTCGACCGGGACAGGCAGGGGAGAACCATACCGGTGCTGTGCCACAATACGTTGCGGTGCATGTATTGGGGGAGCCTCTGGCAGGGGATGGCGGACCGCTTTGTGCGGGAGCACCTGCTGAACCCGGCGGAGTTCTGGACGAAGCTCCCCCTGCCCTCCGTGGCGGCGAATGACCCGGCCTTCTGCAATGCCCCGGAGAACAACTGGAGCGGCCAATGCGAGGGCCTGACCTATCAGCGGGCGATCCTGGCGCTGGAGCGCTACGGCTATGAGCCCATCGTCACAAAGCTGGGGCATAAGCTGATGGAGGCGGTTATTGCGGGCGGATATGTGTTCACCCAGCAGTTTGATCCCTTTACCGCCAGGCCCAGCCGGGTGGGCATGTACAGCCATGAGGTGCTGAAACCCGGCGACCCGGAGGCCTTTCAGGATTCCTACGGCCCCACGCTCCTGTCCGTGCTGGGGTATATCTCCCACATCTGGGGCATCGACCAGCAGATGGGCCAGTGGTGGTTCAGCCTGGGCAGCGGCCCGGCGTATGCGTATGCGCTCAGCCAGGGCGAGCACGAGATGCGCATCGACAGCGACGGGAAGCAGGCCCGTATCCTCATGGACGGGCGGGAGATCCATTGCGGGCCCGGCGGCGTGCGCATCATCACAAATGACCAGGGACAGATTCTGGGGATCCGCCGCATCGAGGAATGATATCTGTGCAGCCGTAATATGCGGCTGCACTTTCTGCTTGAGCGGAAAAGCCAAGAAAAGTGCAATCGGCTTCTTGAAACGTGCCGGGGGTTGTAGTAGAATATGACCCATATCCCATTGTATTCCCCTCCACACGGAGGCAGAGGAGGACGTCCCATGTTTCCCATTGTCAAGAAGCGCGTGCTGAATCCTACGGTCACGCTGATGGAAATTGAAGCCCCCCTTGTGGCCCGCAAGGCGCTGCCGGGTCAGTTTATCATCTTCCGCATCGACGAGGAAGGCGAGCGCATCCCGCTGACCATCGCCGGTTATGACCGCGAGCGCGGCACCGTCACCATTATCTTCCAGAAGGTCGGCTACACCACCGAAAAGCTCGATACCCTGAATGAGGGCGACGCGCTGCTGGACTTCGTCGGCCCCCTGGGCGAGCCGAGCCACACCGAGGGCGTGAAGCGCGCGGCCGTCATCGGCGGCGGTCTGGGCGTGGCCATCGCCTACCCCCAGGCCAAGGCGCTGCATGAAAATAGCTGCGAGGTGGATCTGATCGTCGGCTTCCGCAATGAGGACCTCATTATCCTGAAGGACGAGCTCACCGCTGCCTGCACCGAGCTGACTGTCATGACCGACGACGGCTCCAACGGCAACAAGGGCTTCGTTACCCAGGCCCTGGCCGCCAAGCTGGCAGAGGGCAAGCAGTATGACGAAGTCATCGCCATCGGCCCGCTGCCGATGATGCGCGCCGTGTGCGATCTGACCAGGCCCTACGGCGTCAAGACCATCGTGAGCATGAACCCCATTATGATCGACGGCACGGGCATGTGCGGCGGCTGCCGCGTCACCGTGGGCGGCGTGACGAAGTTCGCCTGCGTGGACGGCCCCGACTTCGACGGCCATCTCATCGACTGGGACGAGGCCATCGCCCGCAGCCGCATGTTCCGCCCGGAAGAGGCGCAGGCAAAGGAAAAACTGGCGCATGTCTGCCGCCGCGAACAGATGGCGGACGCCGCGATGAAGGGAGGCGCCTGATATGCCCAACATGAGCCTGAAAAAGAACCCCATGCCGGAGCAGGAGCCTCAAATCCGCGCGGCCAATTTCAAGGAAGTCGCCCTGGGCTACACCCGCGAAATCGCCATGGAAGAGGCTGACCGGTGCCTTAATTGCAAGAACGCGCCCTGCGTCACCGGCTGCCCGGTGAACGTGCCCATCCCGAACTTTATCGCCAAGATCAAGGAGGGCGACTTCCAGGCCGCCTATGATATCATCCGCACGCAGAACGGCCTGCCCGCCATCTGCGGCCGCGTCTGTCCCCAGGAGACCCAGTGCGAGAGCAAGTGTGTTCGCGGCATCAAGGGAGAACCTGTGGGCATCGGCCGCCTGGAACGCTTCGCTGCCGACTGGGCCATGAACGAGGGCAAGGTGTCTTCCGATACCGCGCCGAAGAACGGCAAGCGCGCCGCGGTGGTCGGCTCCGGCCCTGCGGGTCTGACCTGCGCCGCTGACCTGGCCCGTGCGGGCTGGGATGTGACGGTCTACGAGGCCCTCCACACCCCCGGCGGCGTGCTGATGTACGGCATCCCCGAGTTCCGCCTGCCCAAGAAGCTGGTGCAGCAGGAGATCGACAACATCCGCGCGCTGGGTGTGAAGATCGTCACCAACGCGGTCGTTGGCCGCGCCCTCACCGTGGACGAGCTGCTGAATGACGAGAAGTTCGATGCGGTGTTCGTGGGCTCCGGTGCGGGTCTGCCGAATTTCCAGAAGATCCCCGGCGAGAGTCTGTGCGGCGTGTACAGCGCCAACGAGTTCCTTACCCGCATCAACCTGATGAAGGCCTATACCTTCCCCCAGGCGGATACGCCGGTGAAGGTGGGCGGCAGGGTGGCTGTCATCGGCGGCGGCAACGTCGCGATGGACGCGGCCCGCTGCGCCAAGCGCCTGGGTGCGGAGGTGTACATCGTGTACCGCCGCTCCGAGGCCGAAATGCCCGCCCGCGCCGAGGAAGTCCACCACGCCAAGGAGGAGGGCGTCAACTTCCTGATGCTCACCAATCCCACTGCCATCAAGGGCGACGAGAACGGCTTCGTGTCCGCTATGACCTGCGTGAAGATGGAACTGGGCGAGCCGGACGCAAAGGGTCGCCGCCGTCCCGTGGTCATCGAGGGCAGCGAGTTTGACCTGCCTGTCGAGACCGTCATCGTGGCCATCGGCAACAGCCCCAACCCCCTCATCAAGAAGACCACCCCCGACCTCCCCACCGAAAGCTGGGGCGGCATCACCACCGACGACATGGGCCGCTGCGGCAAGCTCCACGTCTACGCCGGCGGCGACGCGGTCACCGGCGCGGCCACGGTCATCCTGGCCATGGGCGCGGGTAAGAAAGCCGCGAAGGCGATCATCGAGGACAACGCTGAATAAACACAACATTTGGGAGACGGACGCAGCGTCCGCCTCCCTTCTTGTGCCTTGTCGAAAACCCGGGAATATGGTATAATCAAATTTACCCCAAAACAACAAGGAGGCCCCGCACATGCCCATGTTCGGCTTTGACGAGCAGTACGCCTATTACGGCGTGACACCGGTGGATAACCGGTTTATTCTGGAATATCTGCCCAATGCTACGGGTGATGCGGTGCGGGTCTATCTTTACGGCCTTGTACAGTGCTATAACCCCGATCAGGATCTGACGATCGAGAAGGTGGCAGCAGAGCTGGGAATGACGGAGGATGACGTCCTCCGGGCATACCGGTACTGGGAGCGAAAGGGCTTTGTGCGCCGGATCAAGGACAAGCCGCCCGTGTTTCAGTATGTCAACTCGCAAAAGGCATTCAGCGGCGACAGCAGCATGGTGGACTTCGAGTTCGAGGAGTTTACTGCGGATGTTCAGCGGCTGTTTCCGGATCGTCGCCTGCACGGGAATGAAATGATCAAATGCTATGAACTGGTGGAGCAGGTCGGCCTTCCCAAGGAGGTCGTTCTTTATCTGATCGAGCATATGATCCGTATGTATGGCAAGAATGTGGCGATGACCACCATCGAGAAGCGGGCGCTGCTGCTGGCGGATGAAAAGGTGCAGACGGCCGACGATGCGCGGGTCATACTGGATTTTGACCGCCGTGTGCTGACCGGCTGTCGCGACATTGTGAGCCGGATGGGAAAACGCCGCAATCCGACGGAGCCGGAGCTGAAAATGTACCGCTCCTGGCTGGTGGACTGGAAATACACGGAGGAAGACATCGTAGCGGCCTGTGAGGAAATGACCGGCGGCGACCCAAGCTTCAAGTATCTGAACGGTATCCTCCGCCGTGTGAACGAGCAGCGCAATGGAGAAAAGCTGCAGAAGGTCGCCGAGATCATGCAGCAGGAGAAGGACGCCGCAGCCCCGCTGAAGGCGCTTTTGAAGGTCATGAATCTGCCCAGCGTGACGATCAACGAGGGGACGCTGGCGGTCTATGCCGAAATGCGTGCCCTCTACCCGGACAATATCATTCTGATGGCGGGCAAGGAGTGCGCCAAGCGCGGCTCTGACTTTGAGGGCGTGATGACGACCCTCCGCAACTGGAAGCGCAACGGCCTGGAAAACACCGCAGACATAACCCGTTATATGAAGCAGGTGGACGATGAAAACGACTTCCTGCTGATGCTCTACGAGGTGCTGGGTGTGTCTGTCAAGCCCAACGCTGCCGACCGCCGTCTGGCGAAGAAGTGGCAGGCGGACTACGGCTATGACATGACCTTCATCACGCAGTGCGCGGCCTGGGCCGTTGGCAAGGAAAAGCCAATGGCATACCTGGACAAGGTGCTCAGCAACTTTCATGAAAAGGGTGTGCGGGATATGGCGTCTGCGGAGAAGGAGCACGAGGAGTTCCGCAAGAAGATGCAGGCCCAGCCTGCGGCAGTCGCTCCCCGAGGACCCAAAACGGTGGAGCAGCAGCAGTACACCCAGCGCGAATACACCCATACCGAGGATGCAATGGACGCCATGATGAAGAAGTGGCAGGAGGAGAATGCCCATGCGTAATCAGATCCTGCAGGAGCTGCACGCGGAATATGAGCAGCGCCAGGCAGCCAATCAGCGGGAGGAGATCTCCCGCCGCAGGCAGGCGGAAGCTGTCTGCCCGGAGATCGGGCAGGTGTTGAATGTCCGGCAGACGCTGATCCTGGGCGCCCTGCGCGGCATTCTGGACGGCAAGACCTCCGCCGAGGATATCCCTGCCCAGATGGACGTGCTCAACAAGCGGCTGACGTCGCTGCTGAAAAAGCATGGCTTTGCGGAAAACTATCTTGATCCGGTATGCCGGTGCTCTGTCTGCCAGGATACCGGCTATGTGGGTGAGGTCATCCGCGAGAAGTGCGAGTGCTTCAACCAGGCCTTTTATGCCAGGATGTATCAGCGTATGGGCCTGGCGGAAAGCACGGCCCAGAGCTTTGAGAGCTTCGATCTGAATGTATTCTCTGAAGATAAGCTGCCCGGCAAGGGGTACTCGCAGCGCGAGCTGATGAATGTGATCCGCCGGGAATGCGAGATCTACGCGGAGAACTATCCCGCGGTTCCTGTGAAGGATATGCTCATGATGGGCCAGAGCGGTCTTGGAAAGACCTACCTGATGCAGGCCATGGCAAAGAAGTTGATCCGGCGCGGTGTGAATGTGCTCATCATCAGTGCATACAAGTTCCTGGACGTTGCCCGCAAGGCCTACATGACCGGCAACACGGAGGAGCTGGATACCCTGATGGCCGCAGAGGTTCTCATGATCGACGACATGGGCGCCGAGCCGCTGATGGAGAATATCACCATCGTGCAGTGGTTCAACCTGATCAACGAACGGCAGCTGCAGGGCAGGGGCACGGTCATCTCCACCAACCTGATGGAGGATGAGCTCCGCCGCCGCTATACCGAACGCATTGCTTCCCGCCTGCTGAACAATACCTGCTGCAGGTTGCTGCAGTTTGCCGGCGAGGACGTGCGAAGGAGGAAAGTGCAGTGAACATCCAGCTTTACATCAGCAAAAAGAACTTCGACGTGCAGAAGGCCGAGCGCTTTTTCAAGGAACGCCGCATCAAGGTGCAGGTGATGGACCTGAAGAAGCACAAGCTGGGCGAGCGTGAGCTGCAGGTGATGGCCAAGGGCGTGGGCCTGGAGGGCCTGCTGGACAAGGACGACAAGAAGGTCGCGGAGCATCCCGCCAGCTACTGCGGGCTGGAGAGCTACCTGCGGGATTATATCATCGAGAACCCCTGGCTGCTGAAGAGCCCCATCGTGCGCAACGGCAGCAAATGCACCATCGGCTACCAGCCTGATGTGTGGGAGCAGTGGGTCAAGGAGGGCTGAACATGCTGATTCTGCTGGAAGGCCTGGCGATGTGCTTCATCCTGCTGATGGTTTGCGTCGTCGGCATCGAAAACGGCCCGGTGGGCTCGGTGTATTTCTATGAACCGGAGGTACAGGAGCGGGTCGTTCAGCTGGGGCTGACGACAAAGGAGCGGATCCGCCGGCGCTATGCCGTTGCGGGGGTCTGTCTGTTTGTGCCGATCCTGTTCCTTGTGCCTGCGGCGGTCTACTTTGTCAACGGTGCAAGGGGCTTCCTTGCGTGCTTCTGGCAGATCACGGCGGTGCTGATGATCACCGGCCTCTTCGACCGCATCTTCATCGACTGGTATTGGGTCGGCAAAACGAAGGCCTGGATCATCCCCGGCACGGAGGATCTGCAGCCCTATGTCCCGAAAAAGACGATGCTGCACAAGTGGATCGGAACGCTTGTCGGCTATCCGCTGATCGCAGCGCTGCAGGCGGCGATCCTGGCGGCCTTCTGAATGAAAACGGCCAAACAGAAAAGTCATGACCATCCGCTCAATGGGTGGTCATGACTTTTTGTGATCATGTGAACAGATACTGTCCCAGCCGGGCGATCCGGCTCTGCATCAGGTAGCCTCCCCGGCGAAGCACGCGGATGCGCCGCCTGCGGGACTGCCGGGGGATCGCCTCGTAGACCTGGCAGCTGTGCCAGGCTTCATCCGGAATGATGGCGTAGTAGGCATTGCGGAACATCTCCGAGTGCCGGTAGGTCAGCCGGAGGCGTTCCCGTACCCTTTCGGGAGCTGCCAGGGCTGCAAGCCCCCGCCGGAGCAATCCGTGGCGGCTGGCGCCCATGGCGTTGCTGCCGTGCTGACGGTAATCCAGCAGCGCTTCGTTCAGGAAGATGATCTGCCCGAAGGCAGCCGCCGTCAGCGCGATGAACCAGTCGTGCATGTGCAGCTGATCGGCCCGGGCGTTTTCGGCCACCAGGCGGCGCAGGGCAGCGTTCATCAGGCAGGTGCAGCCGGTGACGTTGTTCTGTACCAGCAGGCGGCGAAGCTGCGTGGCAGCCGGGTCCCAGCCCTGGTGGCGGAAAAGGCTGGCGTGCAGCTCCTGGCCCTGCGCATCCACAACGCGGCAGTCATGGTGTACCAGCAAAGGCGTATCCGCGCCGTATTCGGCTTCAGCGGCCTGCAGGGCGGTCAGGCTGCGCTGCAGCTTGTCCGTATACCATACGTCGTCCTGGTCGCACAGGGCAGTATAGGGGGCGTCGTCCTGGGCCATGAGGCTGAGAAAGCTGCCGACGGCCCCCAGGTGCGTTCCCTGATCGGCAGCCGGCATGAAGCGGGGGTCCGCCCGGCCTGCGGCTTCCAGCACGGCGGCAGTACCGTCCGCGGAGCCGTCGTCCCGCCACAGCACGCGGAAATCCGTGAGGGTCTGGGCCTGCAGGGAAGCGAGCTGCTCCGGCAGCCAGGCTTCGCCGTTGTAGGCGGCCAGCAGGATGCTTACCATTGCCATCCCCACTTTTTGAAGTACTTGAATGTGCTGTGGATGTGGCGCAGGGTGTTCTTGAAGTCCTTGCTGCTGCTGCGCTGCCAGTCGTGGGTGATCAGGAAATGCGGGTGGTAGACGATCGTGCCCATCCGCAACGCCCGGCGGGAGAGGTCGCTGTCCTCGTGGTACATGAAGAACTGCGGGTCAAAGCCGCCCAGCTGGCGCATTATCCCGGTGCGGATCATCATGAAGCAGCCGGTGGCGAATTCCACGCAGGTGGGGGCGTCGATCTCCGCGTCCCGCAGGGTGTATTCGCTGCGCCAGGCCTTGAAGGGGCCGGGGAGCTTCTCCAGCCGCCCGCCCAGCATGTAGCGCACGGTGGGCGCCCGCTTGGGCAGGAACTGCTCCGAGCCGTCCTTGTTGAAGACCCGGGGGGTCAGCACGGCGCAGCCGGGGTTGAGCTCCATATACTGCACCATCTTGCGCAGGAGGGATGCGTCAAAGGTCACGTCCGGATTGCAGACGATGTGATACTTGCTGGTCAGCTCCGGGAGGACGACGTTGTTCCCCGCGCCGTAGCCCAGGTTCTTGCGCTGGGCGCGGTACTGGATGCCCGGGCACTGCCAGGCCAGACGCTGGTACAGCATATCCTCCGGCGCATTATCCACGATGTACAGATCCAGCGGCATATCGCTGTCCTGAAAGCACTGCACGGTGCGCGCCACCTTCGTCCCGGAATGATAAAGGACGATGCAGGCGGAGAGGGTCGGCTCTGTGTACATGGCGGGCCTCCTGTCGGCTGAGAATAGGTGGTAGAAACTGTGAATCCATTTTACCCTGATTTCATGGTTTTGTCTATAAAAGTGTGGAAATTTCCCCGCCAAAATGCTATACTGAAGCGTAGATGACTTTGCGGGGCGGCAAAATGCGGCTGCCCGGCATTCAAAGGAGGCGGCCGGATGGCTACGAAACTGATCAGCGACAGCGCGAGCCCGTTGTACAGGCAGCTGATGCAGCGCCTGCGGGGCGATATTGCCAGCGGGGTGTACCATGTGCACAGCCGTATCCCCTCCGAGCAGGAGCTGTGCGGGAAGTATCAGGTCAGCCGGGTGACGGTGCGCAAGGCCCTTCAGGAGCTGACGCAGGAGGGCCTGCTGCGGCGTATGCAGGGCAAGGGCACCTTCGTCTGTGCGCCGAGGATCCGGCAGAGCCTCAAGGACGTCAACAGCTTCCATGATGCGTGCCGTCTGATGGGCAGCGTGCCGGGAACGCGGCTGGTCAGCGCCCAGGTGATCCATGCCGGGGCGGACGTCGCCGACGACCTGCAGCTGCGGGATGAGACGGTGGTGGAGATCGTCCGGCTGCGCCTGGCGGACGATATGCCGGTGATGCTGGAGACCAACTGCTTCCCCATGGCCTATGAGGGCCTGCTGCAGGAGGAGCTGACGGGCTCCCTGTACGCGCTGCTGGAATCCCGGGGGGTGGAGGCGGCCCGCGGCATCCACGAGATCAGCCTGTGCTACGCGACCCCTGCCCAGGCCCGACTGCTGGGCGTGGAGGCCGGCGCTGCGCTGCTGCAGCTGAACCAGATCATCTACGATCAGCATGGCACGCCCCTGCATACCTCCCATCAGGTGATAAGGGGCGACCGTTTCACCTTCCGCATCTGACGGGCTTCGTCCCGTTTCAGGATGCAGACAGCCTGAGGCTCATCATCAACGAAAGGTATTCATATCATGGCAAAATTTGCAGTCTTTATCGACCTGGAAAACTGCGGTGCGAAGGTCTCGACCCTCGACTCCGTGCTGGAGAAGGTCAAAATCCGCGGTGATATCCTCCTGGGCAAGGTGTACGGCTATACGGACCGCTTCTCCGATCTGAAGGAAGTGCTGCTTTCCAACACCTTCACCGTCGTGCCGAGCCTGCGCTACGGCATCGCCCAGAAGAACAACGCCGATATCCAGCTGGTTATCGACGCCCTGGAGGTCGCCTACACCAACGAGCTGATCGACTCCTTCTGCATCGTGTCCGGCGACAGCGATTATGTGCCCCTGGTGGGTAAGCTGAAGTCCATGGGCAAGTTCGTCCTGGGCATCAGCCGCAGCGAGGCGACGTCCAATATCTTCCTCAACGCCTGCAACGAATTCCAGTTCCTGGAGGGCGTCAGCCGCAAGGCCTCCGCGCCGGCGCGCAAGGGCAAGAAGGGAGACAGTCGCGAGGAAACGGTGGACGAGAGCGAGCTGAACAAGCTGGTCGTGTCCATCATCGACGAGGCCACCGGCATGGACGAAATGTACGCCTCCGAATTGAAGGGCGTGCTGACCCGTCTGCGCCCGGACTTCAACGAGAAGGCCTATGGCTGTGCCTCCTTCTATAAGCTGCTGACGAAGCTCTCCGCCAAGTACGGCGATATCTTCGTCAAGAACGACAACTTCAACGTCATGGTGTCCCTCAACGCCAACATGGAGGGTGCGGAGGTGCATCCCCAGCTGACCCGCGAGAACTGGAAGGAAGCCTTTGCCGCTCAGCTGGGCGCCTACAAGGACGGTGGCTTCGAGCGCGTGAATCCCTCCATCCTCAAGGCGGATATCCTCACCACCTATCCCGATTTCAACGAGCGTAACATCGGCTTCAAGCGATTCTCCGACGTGATGAAGCAGCTGGAGAAGGATGGCCTCGTCCGCGTCGAAATGGACGATCAGCGCACGATGCTGATCAAGCTGTTGTAAGGAGCGATACATGATGAACACCGGCTTTACCCGTGAAACGGCCCTGGCGGCCCTCATGCAGTACAACAAGGAACCTTTTCACATCCAGCACGCCCTGACCGTCGAAAAGGCCATGGGCTGGTTCGCCAATGACCTGGGCCACGGCGAGGACGCCGGGTTCTGGGCCATGGTGGGCCTGCTGCACGATATCGACTTCGAGATGTGGCCCGACGAGCACTGCAAGAAGTGCGTGGAGCTGCTGGAGGGCATCGGCGCGACGCCTGAATTCATCCATGCGGTGTGCAGCCATGCCTGGGGCCCCTGCTCCGACGTGGAGCCGGTGCATGAGATGGAGAAGGTGCTCTTTGCCTCGGACGAGCTGACGGGCCTGATCGGCGCGGCAGCCCGGATGCGCCCCTCCAAGTCCTGCACGGACATGGAGGTATCCAGCCTGAAGAAGAAGTTCAAGGACAAGAAGTTCGCCGCCGGCTGCAGCCGCGACGTGATCCGCCAGGGCGCGGAAATGCTGGGCTGGGAGCTGGAAACGCTGATGGAGAAGACCATCCGCGCCATGGCCGCCACGGAGGCAGAGATGCTCGCCGAGCTGGAAAAGCTGACGGCGGGTGCATGAAACGCAGCCGCCGATTCGTTATATGACTGACGACCGTATGAAAGGAGGCTGGGCTGTGTGAAATATCTGCGCAGGCTGATCTGGCATATCGCGTCCCGGCTGCTGATCGTTACGATCGTGCTGGGTATGATGGTCATCAGCTTCTACTATGCCATGAACATGACCAACATGTACGTTGTCCTCAAGGACGGCATGGCCCGCCGTGCCCAGGTGGTGATGATGCAGGAGGACGTGTCGGAGCTGACGAAGTTCTTCCAGCAGAGCTTCCTGAACTACGATCCGGTGGTGCAGGATGTGCTCAGCGGCAACTCCCCCTACCGGGATTATAACGTCCGCGGTATTGACCACCGACTGGAGATGGGCTTCACCTGGGTCTGGCCCTGGGACACCTCGGCCCGTGTGGACATCGTGGAGCGCATCCCGCGCATCGACGGCCGCATCAAGGGCACGAAGGCGGAGGAATACATCGAGCGCGAGGGCGAGGATGCGATTTATCCTCCGGAATGGGACAGCGCCCGCTACCGCGTCCAGCTGGTGAAGGAAAACGGCCAATGGCACATCCGGAGTCTATCGCTGCTGGAGACGCTCCCGGACTGATGAAAGCAAACGAGGGCTCCTTCCTGCGGGAAGGAGCTTTTTGCTGCGCTCGGGGCATGAAAACGGCTCCCCGCTGTGCGGCGGGGAGCCTGGATTCTATTTCAGCAAATTGCGCTTTTTATCAAAAAACGCCGTTTTCAGAACCCGGTATTCCTGATCAGAGCACACTTCTTTGCATTTTTCTTCGTATTGTGCAGAGCGTGCCAGCATGGCATGAATCTTCTGACATGGGAACTCGCGGCATTGATTGCATTTGCTGACTCCATGCTCTTTCGTGCATTCCACTAACCGGTATGTGCATTGCTTGTGAGAAGAACAGCCGCTGCAGGCGATTTCTTCGTTTGAAACGACATGTGTTCTCCAGCCCACTCTGTACCAAAGCTCAGCCACTGCGGTTAATTCTTCGGGGGTGTGCGCATTGTATCTCGGACATTCCATGCAGTTGTCACCGCACAGGGTTATTCTTTCTTCCATGTCCGCTGCCCCCGTCAATACCCCAGTTTTTCATCCACCAGCACCACCACATAGGGCCGCTTGCCGGTGGGGTGCTCCTGGATGGTGATCACATTGCAGAAGCCGCCGGGGCACGCAGCCGGGTCGCACTGGCCGGTCGTGCCGCAGGGGAAGGGGAGCCCCAGACGCTTTGCGTTGGGCGGGCAGGCCTCGTGCTTGATGCGGGCCAGAGCCTGCGGGTAGCCGCCGTCCACCAGCTTGTTCACGCCGACGACGGCGATGACCATCTTCGGGCCGTGGATCATGGCGGCAACGCGGTTGCCGGTGCCGTCGATATTGACGAGCTGGCCGTCGCGGGTGACGGCATTGGCGGAGCAGAGATAGACGTCCGCCTCCCGGGCGGAGGGGAAGGCCGCGGGGCCCGCCTCCAGCCAGTGCCAGTGGACGGCATGACCGGCGGATTGCAAGTCCTCCGCCAGACCCATCTCGCGGATGGTCATGCTGCCGCCCGCGCCAACGCTGGCGCCCTCCGGGATCAGGGAGAGCACGAGCTGGGCGGCCTCCGCCTTCGTGGCGGCGTGGTGCACGGTGAAGCCCCGGCGGGTCAGGGCGGCGGATACGGTGGTCATCAGGTCAGTCATGGCGATTCCTCCCCTGTTCAGTAGGGCTTGTACATCCCCGCCAGCATCAGCAGGCAGAAGAAGTACAGGCAGTTGTCGTAGTAGCGGCGCGGGCCCTTGCGCAGGGGCTCCTGCCAGAAGCGGCGGAGCCACTCGTCCGCGTGGGGGCTGTCTGAGGCGATGGAGGCCGCGGCGAACACCGCCGTCATGGCCACGGGGTGCATGGCGGGCTCGTCTGTGGGCGTGCCGTCCAGCTGGTAGGCCATGAAGTCCGATTGCACGATGGGCGCGAAGAAGTTTTGGAGGTTCGTGGCAACCTGCGCCATGCCCTCGTGCCGGCCGTTCCACAGGGTATCCAGGGCGATGTTCATCGCCACGCGGTAGGCGTCGGAGTAGTAGGCGAAGGGCTTGCGGAACATCAGGCGCGGCGTGCCGTCGTACTCGGTGTACTCGGCGGACATGCCCGTCTCCGGGTGAGCGGAGAGGACGATGAACTCGCGGCTGGCCCGGGCGGCCTCCAGCCAGAAATCCCGGTCGCAGGGGTCAGCCCGGTCGGCGAAGAGGGTGTAGAAATGGGGCAGGTGGTAGCTGGGATCGGTCCAGGGGGTGTCCGGCACGAAGCGGATGTAGTGGTTCGTCGGGTCCCACATGGGCTGGCCGCCATCCACCATTTCGTGCTGGTGGACGCAGTGGCGCAGGATGGTGCGGGCCTGCTCAGCATAGTTGTAATCGCCCTCGCGGCTGCCCCAGCGGGCGTCGGCCATGAACAGCGCCATGGCGTAGTACTCCTCGCCGTCGGGGGCGGGGCCTTCGGCGTTGTGCTTGCCGTCCAGCTGAACGGACCAGGCGAAGTAACCCTGGTGCCGGCCTTCCCTGAGCAGCATGTAGCGGAGGGAGAAGGTCCACAGCTTGTCGAAGATATCCTGCCGGTCCATCTGCACGGCCATCATCATGCCGTAGGACATGCCCTCCGTGCGGGCGTCGATGTTGCCTGTATCGACCATGCAGGCGGCGTCTGCATCGGCCTGATGATAGTAGTTCTCCTCCGGGTCGAAGAAGATCGTCTGAAAGGCTGCGTCCACCTTGGCGCGGACGGTCTCGTTCGATATGCCGATGCGGGCGAAGTAATTCGGATAGGTCATGGGAAACCTCCTGTAACCGGTCATTTTTTGCTTTGATTCGACGAATAGCCGAGAATCCCTGCAAGCCGCTGCAGGAAACACGAAAAAAGCGGAGCCGCTGTTTTGCGGCTCCGCCGGCAGGTCATCCGTTGCCGTATTCGTAGGGCACGCCCTCGCCCTCCGGCTGCGGCTCGCGGACGTCGAAGACCTCGATGACCGCATCCATGCCGCCGTCCAGGATGGTGGTGCGGTAGGAGGGGAGATATTCATCGATGCTCTTGAAGGTCACGGTCATACCGTCTACCGTGATCTCGTAGCAGCTCTTGTTCATGAATACCGTCTCGTCGTAGGAGAAGGCGTCGAAGTGGGCCTTGACCGTCAGCTCCATGGCGATGCGAACCGGGCCGAACTCAGCCAGAGCGGCGGGCATATAGTCGCTGCGCAGGGTGAACATCTTCATACTGTGGTCGAAGTCGTTCCGCTGGCAGACATACAGCTCCCGGTCGAGGATCTCGCCGGTGAGGGCGTCCACCTCGTAGAGGGTGTTGGCAGGGAAGGTACCCATGCGGATTTTCCATACGGGATGACTTTCATCGCCGATCAGCACCCAGCTGATGGCGTCGTCCGAGCGGGTGCCCAGGTCGCGCAGGGCGGCGTCCACCGCGTCCTCCAGGGTGATCTTTGTCGCAGTGATCTCCGGATAGCTGGTGGCCGCGTACAGCTTGCCCTCGAAGGTCAGGGGCTCGCCCAGGGTATCCAGCAGGCGGTCGAACTCCACCCAGCGGGCCTGGTCCCAGGTGAGGGAGCTGCCGTAGATATCCGCCATGCGGTCCGCCAGGTTGTCCGCGTTCAGGGGCGCGAGGCGGGCGTAGTTCACCTCCGTCGTGCCGTCCTGGTTCACCCAGACGAAGCAGCGGCCGTAGTCCAGGGATTTGGAGTTGAAGATCACGCTGTAGCGCGTGCCGTCCGCCACGGCGTGGACGGTGATATCGTAGATTTCCGGGTCGTCCAGGGGCAGGTCGGGGATGTTGCAGCGCTTGCGCAGGTCGGCGATGGCCAGCTGCTTGGCCTCCTCCGCGGTCATTTGGTCGCTGCGTAGCTCCGCATAGGTCTCGTGAAGCATGTAGCGTGCCCAGTCCAGAGTCGCCAGGTCGAAGGTCATGCGGTCGAGGATCTCGCCGGTCTTCGCGTCGATCTCCCAGGATCGGGTTTCGACCTCCTGCGCTGCATGCAGCAGACGCATGTTCACCTTCCAGATGCGCTGATCGCCTTTGCCCAGCAGCAGCATTTCGGCGGAGATGGGGAACTCCACCCCCGCGTCCTTCACCGCGATGGCCCGCGCCTCCAACGCGGTCAGGTCGCCCTCGCCGGGCAGGAGGTAGGTCGTGGCCAGGTAGCCGTCGTACTCGGCGTCCCAGGCGGTGGTGTGCACCGCCTCCGGCAGCATCTGCCCGAAGGCGTACCAGCCCTCCAGGCCCCAGTGGCGCTGGCTGTAGGTCTGGTAGCCGTAGATGCGGTCGATCAGCTCGTCCAGCCCGGTTTCACTGTAGGGCGGCCAGAGCAGCTGCTCCTGCCGGCACTCCACCACGCTGCGGTCGTGGGAGAAGTGAATGCCGTACTCGTTGCCCTCCAGGGTGCGGGGGTACCAGGTGAAGTACCAGCCGCCCTCGTCGAAGTCCTCCACCACGCGGTAGAGGGCGGGGTCGCTGACTCCCACGGGGCCGTACTCGGCCTCCAGCAGGGTCACGGCCAGCTCACGGGCCTCCGCCGGGGCAATCTCGCCATCCCCGGGCAGTCGGGCATACACCTCGTCACGGAAGCCGATTTCCACCATCATCTCCTCGTACCAGTAGCGCTCCTCCACCGTCCATTCGTAGTACAGACCGCCGAAGGCCTCGCGGCAGATGGCCATGATGACCTCCTCCTCGTAGTAGCCTTCGCCCTTTGCAAGGGCTTCCATGATGCTGGCGTCCTCCACGATGATGCCGTTGTCGGCGGCGGTCTGCAGCATCTGCTTCAGCTCTTCATGGGAATAGATATCGTTGGGGCGCAGGTGGTCATCGTTCTGCTGGGCGACGGGGATGGCCGTCTGCTCGACGAGCTCCTGCCCGGACAGGAGGGCGACAGCCGCAACGGCCGTCAGGGACATGAGCATCAGCACGATGCACAGCACCAGTGCCGCAGGCATTTTCTTTCTCACTTTTATATCTCCCTTCGATTCCGCCATGCGCATCACGCGGGCGGCCAGGAAGGGGTCGGGCGTCAGGGACTCGCAGCGCTGTGTCACAGCCTTCTGGATGCGTTCCGTCATACGCTTGTCATCCATGTGCAACCTCCTCTCCCAGCACGTCCCGCAGCTTGGCGCAGGCGCATTTCAGTCGCCGGGAGACCGACGAGGCGTTGATGCCCAGCGCCGCGGAGATCTCCGGCATGGTCATACTCTGATAGTAGTACAGGAGGATGACCTCCCGGTGCCGTGCCGGCAGGCGCATGACCGCATCTGCCAGCTCGGCGGCTTCCTGATCGTCTTCTGCACCGTGTTCGGGCAGGTCCTCGGGCGTGATAAAGCGGTTCAGCCTTGTGAACCATGCGCTGCGCATCATGTCGCGGCAAACATTGATCGCGATCCGCGTCAGCCAGGTCTTCCAGCTGCAATCGCCCCGGTAGGCAGGCAGTGCACGGTACGCCTTCAGAAAGGTCTCCTGTACTGCATCCTCTGCCTGCGCGCGGTCGCGCAGGTGCATATAGCAAAGGTTCAGCAGCGGCTTCTGATACGTTTCCACCAGCTGCGTGAATGTGGAACCATGATCGTTGTCCGGGCCCTTGACAACTTCCATTGCGATCTGCCTCCTTTCACCCTAATAGACGTAATGGCGCCGGGAATCTTTGCGCGGGCAGGGAGAAATTGCAAAAAAACAGCACCCGGCGAGAATAACTCGTCGGGTGCTCAGACTGTCAACAAACCCAGGGAGGCGTCGGAGTGCTCGCAAGCCCTTCGACTTTAGATCGAAAATCGGCGACATGCGCGGCGATTTTCGCGCTTTTCCGTTAGGAAAAGCTTCCTTACATGAACGAACGGCCGGTCGAACGACTTGTCGTTCGACCAGTGAGAGAGTGCAAAGCCTCGACAAAGTGCCTTCAGCACTTTGTCGATACACTGAGCACCCGGCGAGAATAACTCGTCGGGTGCTGTGTGTTGGTTTGCCTGATGGGGACAGTTGCACATGCTTCCGTCGCAAGGGAGCCCGTGCGATCAGATATTGTCATCCGCGCCCACGCCAACCAGCGGGCAGATACATTTCTCACCCCCGCGGTAGCCCTGGCCGTAGACCACACAGGCGCATACGTCGCCGTTTTCGTCACGCTGCCCGCCGCCGCCGGCTGCACAGAAGCAATCCTGCTGACCATTGGGGCCGGAGCAGTTGTTGAAATCTGCCCAATCCTGCTCCTGCTGCGTGCTGGTGACCCCGCCGTGAATGGCACTCAGCTCGTCCTCGGAGAGGGGGGCTTCAGCCTGCACAAAGTCTGCCTCGGTCAGTTCGACGCCAACCTCTTTAGCCGCTGCGATCAGGTCATCGGCCTTTTCCAGTTTGCCGATCTTCTCCGCCAGCGCCTTGTCCGCAGATACCTTCGCAAGGAAGTTCTTCATGTTCTCAGTCATTGTAAAAGCCTCCTTATTCATTGCAGTAAATCTCAGATGAGCTCATCCGGCATGACGTCGATCACGCCCTCGCCGCCAAGGGCACAGAAGCAGGTGAAATCGTCTCTGCTGCCATCGCCGCCCTGGCCATAGGCCACACAGGCGCAGCCATAGACGTCATCCCGGCCATTCTTTCCGCCGCCACCGCCTGCCAGCACACAGAAGCAGCCGCCGCTCTTGCCGCCGGATACCGCGTTCAGCTCGTCCTCAGACAGCTCGCTGCTTTCGGGCTCAATGTCCGCCGGCGTCAGCTCCATGCCCAGCTCCTTTGCCAGCGCCAGGATGTCGTCGGATTCCTTTGCAGACTTCAGTCGTTCGACCAATGCTGCGTCCGCCGAGACCTTTGCCAGAAAGGCTTTCAGGTTTTCACTCATGTTTTTGCCTCCTTAATTCGACGTCGCTTCCGCTTTTTCCTGCGGGAGGATGCCCTTCATCAGCTCCGCGATCTTTTCCGTCCAGCCGCCCTTGAAGATGCTGCAGATGGCCATGTCCGGGGCGAGGATGTCCGTGGGCGAGGTCTCCAGCGCGCTGGCGCGGCAGCCTGCAAGGCACTGCATGGCGTATTCGCACTTGGCGCATTCCGGATTGTGCTCAAGGATCTCCGTGGCGCGGGTGTCGATCAGGCGCATATAGCGGGAGTCGGTGATGCACTGGGCCAGGCCGATCTCCGGGATCAGCGGGAACTCCTGCTGGATGTCCATGCCGGAGAGGGCCATGCAGGGCAGGGCGCGCCCCTCGGCGGAGATGTACATGACCATCCGGGCATGGCCGCACACGCAGGTCTTGTCCGGATTGGAGCAGTTCTTCATGCAGGGGATGTCATAACGCTCAGGCTGCCTAGGCGAGGCGGAGAAGAAGCCGCCCAGCTGGATGGACAGGGGCATCCCGTCCTCATAATACTGCGGGATGTAGTCGAAGTAGAGCTGGTACAGCTCCTGCATGGAGATGCTTTCGCCGTAGCCGCCCTCCTTCCATGCGCCCACATTGGAGATGGGGTTTGTTTTGAGGCTCCGGCAGCCCAGCTCCGAAAGCCGGTTGACGGTCTGGCGAAGCAGATGCTTGTTGCCGTTATGGATGCACATCTCCGCACCGGTGGGGAAGCCCTTCTCCCTGCAGCGCAGGAAGGCGTCCTCCACGATCTTCCCGGCATTGGGGATGCCCCGCAGCCAGTCGTGCCAGCCGTCCACGCCGTCGTAGCTCATGTTGAACTCCGGGTGGATGCCCCGCTCGGCCAGTGCATCCAGCAGCTGATCGGTGACGAGCTTGCCGTTGGAGTAGATGGTGGTGATGCGGATACCGCCTGCCAGCAGCGCATCCACGATCTCCATGAAATCCTTGCGGACAAGGGGCTCGCCGCCCGTCAGGGACACCTCCATCACGCCGCAGTCGATCAGCTGCTGCACGATGGACATGATCTGCTCATGGCTCAATTCGCCGTACTTGGCGTCCGGCGCGGACATGTAACAGTGCTTGCAGCGGTAGTTGCAGTGCCCGGTGATGGACCAGTGGGCGGTGCGGATGTAACGCGCGGGATAGCGCTTGTAGGCCTGCTCCGGCGCGATGGCGTCTCCGGGTTCGCAGGGACGGATGACGCCGTTCTTCTCGATCGCCGGGATCATGTCGCGGATCTCCTGGGGAATCAGCGGCAGGGACAGGTCGATCTGTCCGTTGCACAATTCCAGCGCCTGCATTTCCTTGGCAGAAATGAACAGGGGCTGTCTCTTGGTCTTGTCAACCAGTGCGTAGGGGAGCTTCTCCCAGCCACGCAGGAGGAAGTTCTCGTTCAGCTTGTAAAACATCACATCATCCTTTTTTGGGGCGTCATGGATCAACTTGACAGCAATTTGCGCCGACATAAGTGTTCCAGATCGCGCCGGGTTGTTGCCATTTGTCAATTATAGGACTTTCCGCCGCCGCCAATAAAGCACACACAGCGATCATAAAGCTTGTCCTTGTCGGCACCAACGCCGTAGGCCGGGCACGCGCACACCCTGTCGTTGCCGTCGCCTTCGCCGCCGCCGCCCACGACGCAGACACAAACCTTGCCGCCTGCCACTGCATCCAGCTCGTTCTCATCCAGCATACCATCGGGCTTTTCAAAATCCGCCTCGGTCAGTTCAACACCCAGCTCTTTGGCCAGGGCAAGCAGATCTTCCATGGTCATGGCGCTGAGCTTCTTGGCCAGCTCTTCGTTCTGGGAAACAGCTTCCAGGAATTTCTTCATATTCTTGGTCATAGTCATCATCCTCCCATATGTTGTTTCAGATTTTCCTGCTTCAGTTGCCGTGGGCTCATGAGAACATGCTGTCGTTGGAAATATCGCCTCCGACGCCGCCGCCAACGCAGCAGCACCAGTACTCACCGCTCATGTACTCGCCTCCGTGACCATATACCACGCAGGCACAGACGTCACCGCCCATCGCTTCCTTCGTGCCGCCGCCGCCCAATACACAAGCACAGCAATCTGCGCCGCCCACCACGTCATCCAGTTCATTGTCTTCCAGCTCGCCATCAGGCTTTTCAAAATCCGCTTCAATCAGCTCAACCCCCAGCTCCTTGGCCAGGGCAAGCAGGTCTTCCTTGGTCATGGTGTTGATCTTCTTGGCCAGTATTTCGTTCTTGGAAACAGCCTCCAGGAATTTCTTCATGTTTTCAGTCATTGTCAGCGATCCTTTCGTTAATCATATCAGTTGTTCACGCCAATCCCAGCCAAACCGCAGATGCAGCGTTCATAGTCGGGATCGGAGAAATCCCCATACTTGGAGTAACCTGCACCGAGAGCCACACAGGCACAGGTCTTGTCATTACTGTCTTCGGTGCCACCGCCGCCTATGGCGCAGTAGCATTCCCCGCCGCCTGCCACGGCTTCCAGCTCGTTCTCATCCAGCTTGCCGTCGGGCTTTTCAAAATCCGCCTCGGTCAGTTCAACACCCAGCTCTTTGGCCAGGGCAAGCAGGCCTTCCATGGTCATGGCGCTGAGCTTCTTGGCCAGCTCTTCGTTCTGGGAAACAGCTTCCAGGAATTTCTTCATGTTTTCCGTCATGTTGATGCTCCCTTTCTGAAGTGATGGTTATATCGATGCTGATGCTTACTTCAGCAGCTCGTACAGCTTGTAAACCCGCTCTTCGGTCAGCCTCGCAGCCTCGCTGTTCACGATCAGCGGGTAGATGGAGCCGCCCTCGAATTCCTTGCCTGCAGCCTCGACAGCCGCCTTCGTGTCTGCTGCCCATTGGCTTTGTTCGGCCGTCAGCTGCTCCGCTTCAGCCTCGGGCAGGATCTTCTTCGCTTCGTCCAGCAGCTGCTCCAGCGCCTCGTCCCACAGGGCGCGCAGCTCTTCGGATTTCTGGTTCATGTCGGCCTGCGTCAGCGCCTCCTGCTCCAGGGCAGCTTTAAGGGCGTCCGATCTTTCCTTTGTGGCAGCCAGATGATCCTCCTGGATGACTGCCGGATTGGGTGCTGAGGCTCCGTCGACAGTCGCGTCATTCTTCTGACAGCCAGCCAGGCAGAGCGTCAGCAATACGAGGAGACACCAAGCGATCAATGTTTTCTTCATACTTTCACCTCCTGGGTGTTTTCACCAATATATACGAAGGAAACCGGCGGAGGTATAATTCTGCCTGAAAATTGTTTTAAGGCTCCACAATGTTGAAGGGCATGATTCCCTGCACCGGGAACTGGTTCATGCTCTGGCACAGCAGGGTGATGAGCTCGGTATTGCCCGTCATGGGTGCGGCGGACAATCCCTTCTGGTTATTGCTGATGATGTACAGCAGCGCATTCTTCGGACAGGTGATGGAGGCGTCCGCATCCTCGCGGCGGGTATTCTCATATACCAGCAGCACGCCGTTCTTTACATGCAGCACATGCTGCTGCTTCACGTCGATCAGCGTCACGTTGATGGTGAAGTCCTGCTCTGCCATCATCTGCTTATCCATCAGGATCGCCATGTAGTCGAAGATCATGGCGGGGGTCATTTCCTTCAGGATTGCCGCGCCGCCCTTGGTCTGGGTGGCATTCAACGCCTGGTTGCCATGGCGCAGCTCCAGTGCAGCGGTCAGGTAGGCGTTGCGCCACGGGCCGGATTCCGCCTGGTAGCCCAGCTGCTCCATCGCGTCAGCACACAGGAGACGGGCGGCCTCGTTGGTCGGATCGGCGTAGACGATCACGTTGGTGATCTCCGCCACCCACTGGTATTCGCCCTTGTCGAAGTCTGCCTTGGCCATGCGCAGCGCTGCGTCCACGTCGCCCAGGTATTCCACCCATTTCTTCGCACTCTCCGTGGGGGTAAGCGGGTTGAGGTTCACGGGATTGGCGTCGTACCAGCCCATGAAACGCTGGTATACGGCCTTCGAGTTGTGCGCCACCGTGCCGTAGTACTGCCGGGTGTACCAGTTCTTTGCCAGTGCCTCGGGCAGCTGGATCATGTTGGAGATCTCGTCGGAGGTATAGCCCTGGTTGATGTACGTCAGCGTCTGGTCGTTGATGAACTTGTACACGGCAGCGGTGTTGATCATGTACTCCACTGCCGTTTCGTTGCCCCAGTGCGGCCAGTTGTGGGACTGGAATACGACCTCGGTCTCACTGCCGTAGCGGGTAACGGCTTCGGTGATGTAGCCCGCCCAGGCAGCGCCGTCGCGCACCTGTGCGCCGCGCAGGGTGTAGAGGTTGTGCAGCGTGCCGGTGCAGTTCTCCGCCAGCCACAGCGCCTTGAACTGAGGGAACCAGGTGTTCATTTCGGCAGGGGCTTCCGTGCCGGGGGTCATCTGGAATTCCATTTCCACGCCGTCGATGACCAGCGTCTCGCCGGTGACCTTGATCTCATAGGTGGGGGCAAGGTAGGAGACTGTGCCGGTGGACTGTCCCATACCGATGCCCTGGGCCATTTTGCCGGTCACGCCGGGGGTGAGCAGCACGCCGTACTGATAGTTGGCGCGGCGGGTCATGGCCTTGCCGGCGTAGATGTTCTCTGAAATGGCGTGTTCCGCAAAGCCCTCCGGCACGATGATCGGGATCTTGCCGCTGGCAAGCTGCTCGGCGATGGGCAGGGCTCCGTCTGCCGCATCCTCCGCCGTCATCACGCCCAGAATACCGCCGAAGTGATCGGCATGGGGATGGGAAATGATGACCGCCTTCACGGGATAGCTGCCCAGGTTCTTTTCGATCAGCTGCATCGCGGCCATGGAGCACTCCACGCTCATCAGCGGGTCGAAGAGGATCCAGCCGGTATCGCCCTTCACTACCGTGAGGTTGGACATGTCGTAGCCGCGCACCTGATAGATGTTTTCACACACCTCGAACAGGCCGTAGGCGTGGTTGTTGCGGGTATTCTCCCACAGGCTGGGGTTTACGGTGTCGGGCGCTTTTTCGTAATCATCCAGGAAGCTGTATGCCGCTTGGCTCCACACCACGGCGCCGTTGGCGTCCTTCAGCTCCAGCACCTCCGGCGCGTCGATCAGGCCGCGCACGGCATTGTCATATTCGCTGGTATCCTCAAAGTCCAGCAGGGAGTATACGGCAGAATTGATCTGCGCTGTGTAGCTGCTGGCGGGCTTGGCATCCTTCGTCAGCCCCAGATCAGCGGACAGGCTGTCCGTTTCTGCCAGCGCGCAGGAAAACAGAAACAGCAGGGACAGCAGTGCAGCAATGGACTTCTTCATACGAATGCCTCCTTACTTATTCTCAAGCGCTGCCAGCAGATAGGCTATGGCTTGCTGTGCAGCGGCTGAAAAGTCGATCGTGGAAACAAACCGGATCGCTTCCCGGATCTTCTCCTCCGGTACCTTGTACACCAGGAACGTGGCCTCCAGGTAGCGCGTTACCTTGCGCTTCATCGTGAAATACATATCGCAGGGGACGGACATGAAGCTCCGGATGATGCCGCCCGTTGCGATCTCCAGCTCGTAAAAATCCTTTGCCTCGTACTGGGGGTAATAGGGCTGGAAGAAGACCTGCAGCTTCTCTGCGATGGCCTGGTAGATCAACGCGGCAGACTTTTGATGAGAGTATGCTGCCAGATACAGCTCGCGGATCTGCTCGCTGCTTTCGGCCATATGCAGCTGTAGGGTGGTTTCGGCGGCCCAGAAGAGGAGCTTGTCCTCCGTCAGGCCGTGCAGCAGCTTCGCCGTTGCGCTGAACTGCCCTTCCAGCACGTGGTTTACAAGGTCGCAGAGGATGTTCTCCTTGCTTTCATAGATGTACATCAGCGAGCCGATATTCACGCCGGATTCCCTGGCGATCTCCCGCAGCGTCGTGGCTGTGTAGCCCTTATGCAGAAAGAGATTTGTCGCTGCGCGCAGAATGAGCTGCTTGTTTTCGTCGGTTGTTCGGTGGATGGAACGGTACTCCATTTCTGATTCCTCCTGTATGGTGCTTGCGGCATGTGCGGGGGGAATGCTTGTTTGTAACGCGTTATACTATGTGTATTATGACATGGATCGATGCTGGTGTCAAGTGCTTTTGATAAAAGCGACCGGCGGCAGACTACTGGCTGGGCAGGAAATGCTCCCAGCTGCCGCCGCGCCGTTGACAAGAAATGCCCTGCACGCTAAAATGAACAGGAACGAAATGCCAAAGGAGCACCGCCCATGAAACAAATTTATCTGGACAATGCTGCCACCACCGCCTGCGCACCGGAGGTCGTGGAGGCGATGCTGCCGTTTTTCACGCAGACCTTCGGCAACGCATCCTCTGTCCATGCCTGCGGGCGGGAGGCCAAGCGGGCTGCCGAAGCGGCCCGGCGGCAGGCGGCAAAGGCGCTGAATGCCGCTGCGCCGCAGGAGATCATCTTCACGGCTGGGGGCTCCGAGAGCGATAACTGGGCCATCAAGGGTGCAGCCTTTGCCAATGCGGACAAGGGCCGGCACATCATCACCACGGCCATCGAGCACCACGCGGTGCTCCATACCTGCCAGTGGCTGGAGAAGACCCAGGGCTTTGAGGTGACGTATCTACCCGCGGACGCCTGGGGACGGGTCAGCACTGCGGCGGTGGCACAGGCTATCCGGCCCGATACCATCCTCGTTTCCGTCATGGCGGCAAACAACGAGATCGGCACCGTTCAGCCCATTGCGGAGATCGGCGCCGTATGCCGGGCGCGGGGCGTGCTCTTCCACACGGACGCCGTGCAGGCCGTGGGCGCCATCCCGCTGGACGTACAGGCAATGAATATCGACCTCCTCTCCCTTTCGGCGCACAAATTCCACGGCCCCAAAGGGGTGGGCGCGCTTTACGTCCGCAGGGGCGTGAAGCTGGAGAACCTCATCCACGGCGGCGCGCAGGAGCGGGGCCTCAGGGCGGGCACGGAGAATCTGCCCGGCATGATCGGCCTGGGCAAGGCGATCGAAATGGCGACGGAAAACCTGGCGGAGAATGCTGCCCGCGTGAAGCAGCTGCGGGACCGGCTGATCGCAGGCGTGATGGCGCAGATCCCGGACGTGCGGCTCAACGGCCACCCGGAGGAGCGGCTGCCGGGCAACTGCAATTTCTCCTTCCGGGATGTGGAGGGAGAGGCGCTGCTGCTCCGGCTGGATCTGGCGGGTGTGGCGGGCTCCTCGGGATCGGCATGTACCTCTGGTGCGCTGGACCCCAGCCATGTGCTGATGGCCATCGGTCTGACGGAGGCGGAGGCCCATGGCTCCCTGCGGCTGACGCTCTCCACCGACACCACCGAAGCGGACGTGGACGGCGCGCTGGCGCGGCTCGTGCCCATCGTGGCAGATCTCCGGGCCATGCGCCGCGAGGGACGATAAAGGGGAATAGCTGCCCGGTAAGCGAGATGAAAAGGATGAGGTGATCCTTTGCTGTTGCGGGTGCTTCTGTGATGGAATGAAGACGATGAACTTGGAGTTGTGGTGGTCGGTATGGAGTTGACAACAGAGAGATGCCTTATTCGCAATATGAAGATGAAAGACGCTGACGATTTGCATCAAGTGCTTTCAGATGCGAGTGTTATGATGTATATTGAACCAGCTTATGATATAGCGAGGACAAGGCGCTTTGTTCAATCGGCAGGACTGTGTGTACCACCATTGGTTTATGCGATTGTATGGAGAATAACAGGCAAAGTGATTGGACATGCAATTTTTCATTCCTATGAAAAGAACGACTATGAGATCGGCTGGGTCTTAAACAAGGATTTCTGGGGAATTGGAATTGCAGACGAAGTGACAAAAGAATTGATAAAATGCGCAAGAAGCATGGGTGTTGAAAGCTGCGTGATTGAATGTGATGAAAAACAGATTGCCAGCAAAAAGATTGCGATCAAAAATGGATTTGTATACGAAGATAAAGCAGACAACCTCGAGCGATATCGTTTAGTGCTGTAATTGAAAAAACATTTCGTCGGGCAGACGAAAAACAGGTTTCCACCATTTCAGAAGGTGTGATTATGTGCGCCGTACCAGTGCGCTGCGTTTGTACACCGACATAAACAAACGAGCATCCGAACGCCGGATGCTCGTTTGCTTGCTATAAGAGACCTCCCGCCATCAGGCAGCTGTCTGTTTGGCAGCTCACTTCTTCTGCTGCTTGAGAACATTGCGGTAATTGAACACATTGACGACGGCGTTGCCGCACAGGCAGAGTGCGATGATAATCCGCAGCGGCTTGGACAGCACGATAACGTCAAAACCGTACAGGATCAGCGCGATGCCGCAGCATATGGTGAGGATGCTGCTCAGCAGCACAAGGAGCTTCACTTTATCCATCAGGAAAACATCCTTTCCAGCTCTTCGTACTTTTCATGGGTGATCAGCGCGTCCTGGGTGATGCCCTTGAGGCGCACCACATAGGTCCAGCGGCCGTAGGGGGTGATGTTGCTGATGTAATTCAGGTTGATGATGTAGCTCTTGTGGCAGCGGAAGAACACGCTGGGATCCAGGCGCGCCTCGGTCTCGGAGAGGGAGTCGCCGGTCACGTAGCGCTCGCCGTTTGCGGTGTAGATGACCGTTGCCCGATCCTCGCGCTGAACCAGCACAACGTCCTCCGCGCTGACGAAGGAAACGCCGTCCTTGTGGTGCAGCATCAGCCGGCCGGAGGCACGCTGGGGCCGGGCGGCAGGCACGGGGAGGGGAGCCTCGTCCTTCTCGGGGTTGAGACGGTCGCGGGCCCGTTCGAGGGTTTGCAGCACCCGATCCACCTTAAAGGGCTTGATCAGGTAGTCGAAGGCATACACTTCAAAGGCGTCGCCCATGTACTGGTCGTGGGCGGTGGCGAAGATCATGATGATGGAGGGATCCATGTCCTGGATGACACGGGCGGCCTCCACGCCGGTCTTGCCGGGCATCTCCACATCCAGGAAGACGATCTGCGGGCGCAGCGTCTCCACCAGCTGCAGCAGCTCCAGGCCGTCGCAGGCTTCGCCCACCAGCTCAAAGCCCTCTACCTTGCTGATCATCTTCCGCTCAATGCGGCGCATGTCCTCGTTGTCGTCGGCGATGATTACGCGGATCGTGTCCATAACTTCTGTCTCCTTGCCTGAACAGGCTGTGCCTGAATAAAAGCGGGGAGCAGCCACCTGGGCAGCCGCTCCCCGGAATGCGTGCGGGTGTTTATCGGGCCCGGCGCTGGCAGGGGCGGGTGAGCACCTCCTGCATCACGAAGGCCTGAACCAGTTCCTTACCGGACCATGCCAGCTCGATACCCGGCTGGAGCGCTTCTTCCACCGCCATGCTGCGCTCAGCGCTCAGCTGATCCTCATGGCAGGGATCCTTACCCTCCAGACTGGTAACGCCCAGGCTGCCGGGGACATCATGCGTTGCGCAATCCGGCTTCAGGTGCGGGTGAACGGTAGGGGCTACGGGCCGGGGCGGCAGCATACTGGCTGCCGGAGCAGTCGGGGCTGGCGGAGCAGCCTGCTGCGGGCGGGCGGTTTCGACGCCCGGCCAGGCAGCGGTGCGCTGCTGCTTTTCCTTCTGCTTCTTCTGCGCAGAGGCAACGACGGCGATGATGCCGCCCACGATCATCACGATCGCGCTGAATAGGTCTTCCACGGGCGTCCCTCCCTTCTTGAAGTTTCAGGCGTTCCAGCCTTACTTCTTTTCGGGCTGGACGGGCGCGTTCTGGGGCTGGCTGGCCTTGGCGATGGAATCGCGCATGGTGGTATCGGCGATGGTGTTCTGCATCTGGTAGTAGTCCATCACGCCCAGCTTGCCTTCGCGCAGGGCAGCAGCCATGGCGCGCGGCACTTCAGCCTCGGCCTCCACGACCTTGGCGCGCATCTCCTGCACGCTGGCCTTCATCTCCTGCTCGTGAGCGACGGCCATGGCGCGGCGCTCCTCGGCCTTGGCCTGGGCGATGCGGCGGTCGGCCTCGGCCTGGTCCATCATCAGCTGAGCGCCGATGTTGCGGCCAACGTCCACGTCCGCGATGTCGATGGAGAGGATCTCGTAAGCGGTGCCGGCGTCCAGGCCCTTGGCCAGAACCGTGCGGCTGATCAGGTCGGGGTTCTCCAGAACGGCCTTGTGGCTGTCGGCGGAACCGACGGTGGTGACGATGCCCTCGCCGACGCGGGCGATGACGGTCTCTTCACCCGCGCCGCCGACCAGACGGCTGATGTCGGTGCGCACGGTCACGCGGGCCTTGGCGCGCAGCTCGATGCCGTCCTTGGCGATGGCGGCGACCACGGGGGTCTCGATGACCTTGGGGGTAACGCTCATCTGCACGGCCTGGAA
>JAFQEB010000044.1 GCA_017399225.1 Clostridia bacterium
AAAAAATCCCGCTCCGGTTGGAGCGGGATTTCTGTTACATCTTAGCCAAAGACGCTCAGCAGGAAGCCTGCGGCGATGGCGGAGCCGATAACGCCGGCCACGTTGGGGCCCATGGCGTGCATCAGCAGGAAGTTGGAGGGGTTGGCCTTCTGGCCCTGAACGTTGGCAACACGGGCTGCCATGGGCACGGCGGAAACGCCTGCGGAGCCGATCAGGGGGTTGACCTTGCCGCCGGTGAGCTTACACATGATGTTGCCGCCCAGCAGGCCGCCGGCGGTGGAGATGCCGAAGGCGACGACACCCAGGATGACGATCTTCAGAGTCTCAGCGGTCAGGAAGGAGGAGCCCACCATGGTAGCGCCCACAGCGGTGGACAGCAGAATGGTGACGATGTTCATCAGGGCATTCTGGACAGTGTCGCTGAGGCGGTCGGTGCAGCCGGTCTCCTTGAACAGGTTGCCCAGCATCAGGCAGCCGATCAGGGGAGCGGTGTCGGGCAGCAGCAGAGCCACGAACATGGTGACCAGGATGGGGAAGATGATCTTCTCGGTCTTGGACACGGTACGGGTCTGCACCATCTTGATTTTCCGATCCTCGGCAGAGGTCATCAGGTTCATGATGGGGGGCTGGATCAGGGGGATCAGAGCCATGTAGGAGTAGGCTGCCACGGCGATGGCGCCCAGCAGGTGGGGAGCCAGCTGGCTGGTCAGGAAGATGGCGGTGGGGCCGTCAGCGCCGCCGATGATGCCAATGGAAGCAGCCTCGGAGCCGGTGAAGCCCATGCAGACAGCGCCGAAGAAGGCGACGAACACGCCCATCTGAGCGGCAGCGCCCAGCAGCAGGGACTTGGGGTTACTGAGCAGGGGGCCGAAGTCGGTCATTGCGCCGACGCCCATGAAGATCAGGCAGGGATACAGGCTGGTCTTAACGCCGATATAGAAGATATCCAGCAGACCGCCGTGGCGCATGATCTCGCCGTAGGAGTGGTAGAAGGGGCTGGCCTCATCCATGAAGGCAGTCCACAGCTCCTGGTGGTACAGGCCGCCCAGGGGCAGGTTGCTGAGCAGGCAGCCGAAGGCGATGCCGGTCAGCAGCAGGGGCTCAAACTTCTTGACGATGGCCAGGTACAGCAGCACGCAGGAGATGGCCAGCATCACCAGGTTCTGCCAACCGCCGTTGGACAGGAAGCCGGAGAAAATGGCGTTGAAGCCGGAACCCTGCCACAGGTTTAACAGAATTTCACCAACATTGATCATGGGTATCCTCCTTAAGCGAGGACGACCAGAGTTGCGCCGGTGTCAACGGTTGCGCCCTTGGTCACGGGAACCTGAGCGACGGTGCCCGCACGGGGGGCGAAGATCTCGTTCTCCATCTTCATGGCCTCCAGAACCACCAGCAGCTCGCCTTCCTTGACGGCCTGGCCAGCGGTGACGTTGACCTTCAGAATATTGCCGGGCATGGGAGCGGTGACAGCCTCACCGGCCACGGGAGCGGCAGCCACAGGAGCGGGAGCGGCAACGGGGGCAGGAGCGGCAACGGGAGCGGGGGCAGCCACGGGAGCGGCAGCCACAGCGGTGCCGCCGATGACAGCCAGGGTAGCGCCGGTGTCAACGGTAGCGCCCTTTGCGATGGGCAGAGCGGTGACGGTGCCGCCGCAGGGAGCGTAGATCTCGTTCTCCATCTTCATGGCTTCCAGAACGCAGATCAGGTCGCCTTCCTTAACGGTCTGACCAACGGTGACATTGACCTTCAGGATGTTGCCGGGCATGGGAGCGGCGATGGTGGAGCCACCGGTGACAGAAACACCAGCGGCGGGAGCAGCAGCGGGAGCGGCCACAGGAGCGGCAGCCACAGCGGCGGGAGCTGCCACGGGAGCAGCGGGAGCGACAGCGGCGTACTCGTCGATGAGCATAGCCTTGCCGGCTTCGACCTCCACCTCGTAGGTGCGGCCGTTCAGAGTCACTTTGTATTTCATGATTACTTGACCTCCTTGATGGAAATGAAGCGCAGCTCGTTCAGGGGCTTGCCCATCTGGTTGGCGACGATGGCCATGATCATGGCTGCGGTCTTGGGCTCTACGTTATAGAGCTTCAGCTGGCCCGCGGAGCCGGGAGCGTAAACAGGCTCGGCAGCGGCGGCAGGGGCAGCGGCAGGAGCGGGAGCGGCGGCGACGGCTGCCTTGGCAGCGGCGGCCTTCTCAGCGGCCTTCTTATCCTGGGCAACAAAGAACTTGCCCATGGCCATGATGACCAGCATCAGCAGGATCAGGCCGAAGAAAACGACAGCGTAGCCCAGCAGAGCCACGATACCGGCATCGATAATGCCGATGCTGTCCAGTGCGGAAGCTAACATCATAATGTTACCTCCTTAGCACTCAACGATGGTGTAGGTAGCCACGTTCTCTTCCTTGGCCTTGCGTGCTTCCAGATACTTCTCAGCCAGGTTGGGGAAGGCGATGTAGCTCAGCACATCCTCGTCGCACTTGGCCAGATCGCCCAGCTTTTCGCGGGTCTTCTCCACAACGGGAGCCAGGGTGTCGGCGTAGCGGCCCTCCAGGGGCTGTTCGCCCGCCAGGATCTGAGCCTGGATCTCGGGGTTGATGGGAGCGGGGGTGGTGCCGTACTCACCGCGGCAGTAAGCCTTGATCTCCTTGGAGACGGACTTGTA
>JAFQEB010000045.1 GCA_017399225.1 Clostridia bacterium
GAATGCCGTCATGGACAGCTTCGGCGTGAAGATCGACGATTCGATCATCGAGCAGGTACTCCGCACCGGCACAGCGGACATCGGCAAGCCGTACCTGGACTGCATCACCACCATTGCCCGGCAGTATGTGGCTGACCTGTTTGCCACGCTCCGCCGGTATGAGTACAACCCCGAACTCATGCGGCTGTACATCGTCGGCGGAGGCGGCTGTCTGGTGAAGCACTTCGGTGACTATGCCAAGGATCGCGTGACGATCATCGGCGACCTCTGCGCGACAGCCAAGGGGTATGAATCCCTCTGTTTCGCGCAGCTCCAGCGGAAGGGGCAGGTATGACGAACATCCGCAATACCAACCTACGCTTCAACCTGAATAAGGAGAAGCACCGCAGGGCGTGGGAGCACCTGCAGCGCATGGACAAACGCATATTCAAATCCCACAGCAACGCAGCCATCGACGCGCTGAACGACTACTTTGACCGCTACTACAAGGTGCAGGACGATCCCTATCTGGAAACCCGCGAACGCGAGGCTCAGTTTGTCGAGCGAATCGTGACTGCTGTTGAAGCCAGCCTTAACCAGACGCTCCCAGCCTATTGGAGCGAACACGCATCACAACTAACCCCAATAACTGAAAACAAGCACCAATCCAACCCGGAAGCAACACCAGAACCCAACGTGGACTGGGACTTCCTCGGCGGCTGACGGTGCGAGAAAGGAACGAACATGAAGCGAGATATGACCACCATGACACCCGAAGAGAAGAAACTTATCCAAGCGCAGCACCGACTGGAGGCGGCTCAGGCACGGGAGCGTGACCGAGAGCGCAGGCAACGGACGCACAGGCTCATACAGATCGGAGCGATCCTGGAGAAGCTGTTCCCGGAGTTCCGCACGATGGAGCTGGACGACATCGAATCGGAGCTCAAACGAAGGCTGGGTACGACGGAGGCCGAGGATACCGGGGCAACGCAAGCACCGGGGCTCCCGTAAGGGCGCATGTACTCGCCACCCATAGGGCGGCGGTATCCCTTCGGGCAAACATGCGCGATTCGCCCTCGAAACCCGCAGGCGGCTTCCGAGGGTACAGGCCATTCAATGCAAGCATTGACCAGCCTTAGTCAGCCCCTTGGGCTGACCTCACCGGGGGCATTTCGCTCTCTGCGGAGAGCGACAGGGTGTGCTGCAAACCATCACACCCTGCGCCTTGCCCTCCTGCCACTGGCAGCAGTTCTGCGGCATGACGCAACCTGCCACTGGCAGCTTGCGGGTACGACGAGGCAGACACGACGAAGAAACGGAGGTGATCGCCCGTAGCGATCTTCTATATCCAGGCCAAGGTTGTCACGCGAGGCACGGGGCGATCCGCCGTTGCCGCAGCGGCTTACATGAGCTGCTCCAATATCCTCAACGACTACGATGGCGTACGACATAATTACACACGGAAGGGCGGGCTTGTCTGGCAGGAAGTGTTCCTGCCAGATAACGCTCCAGCGGAGTGGGCAGACCGTTCCGTCCTCTGGAACGCCGTAGAGGCTGCCGAGACCACCAAGGAGAGCCGCCTTGCCCGGATGTTCGTCGTTGCGCTCCCGGTGGAGCTGAACCACGATCAGCAGACCGCCCTGCTGACAGAGTACATCCGGCAGCAATTCGTGGCGGACGGTATGTGCGTGGATGTCGCCCTCCACGATCCCGACCCGCCCGGTCACAACCCGCACGCCCACATTCTGCTGACCATGCGCCCGCTGGACGAGCGTGGCGACTGGCAGTACAAGACCGAGAAAGAGTACCTGTGCGTCCGGGGCGATGAGGAGCGCGGCTTCACCGCCGATGAATTTGTCCAGGCAAAGCTGGACGGCTGGGAGAAGCAGTACCCCTACAAGGTCGGGCGCAAGAAGGTGTACATGGCACCGTCTGTCGCGGAGGCACAAGGTCTGGTAAGAGCCAGCAAGCACCCGAAGAACACACGGTACGGGCGGCAGAATCCGATCACGGAACGCTGGAACAGCGAGAGCCAGCTGCTCATCTGGCGGGCAGCGTGGGTAGAAACCTGCAACCGCCATCTGGAAATGGCGGCCTCCGAAGCCCGCATTGACCATCGCAGCAACGCAGAACGCGGCATTGACGAGCAGCCCACCGTGCATGAAGGCATCGCTGCCCGCATGATCGAGAAGCGCGGCGGCACATCAGTGCTGTGCGAGATGAACCGGCAGATTCGCGCAGACAATGCTTTGCTCCGGGCCTTGAAGGAGCAGGTACAGAAGCTGATGGATGCCGTCAAGCAAGGTGTCCCCGCTCTGTTGGAGGGACTTCGGGATGCGCTGGTGCTGATCCAGTATCAGATGCTGTTCAATGCTGGGCAGCAGGCCTCTCTATCTGCTCGCCTGAAAGCCATATGGAACTTGACAACCGAATACAAAACCATTCAAGCAGCAATCAAGGACAAGACTACTCAACGCAAAGCCTTGCTTGCCGAGCAGAACGCGCTCAGCCCGCTGCAATTCATCCGCTCCAGCCAAATCAGCCAAGAGGTCGCGGCTCTGACCGAGGACGTCGAGGAGCTTCGCTTCCGCAAGGAGCAGCTGCTGGCATCTGTTCCTGACGGTGACATGAAGAGTGTGGCGCGTCAGGGAAAAGACCTGTCTGCCAGTATGACCAAGCTGGAAGAACAGCACGCTCACCTGTCAGCGCAGAAGGACAAAACCCGTGCTGACTACGATGCAACATTAGCTGAGGTAGACGCTGCTGATTTAACGGCAGTACAGGCAGAGCGTGCTGGCATTCGCGCAGAGCACCGGGAAGGCATTACCCAACGCCTGCAGGAAACCTATGGCAAGCATTATCGTCCTGAGCTGCTGCGAAAAGCAGAACGCATCATTGACACCGAGCTGGATGATCAGCCTGCTGCCGAAGAGCACCCTTCTCTCCGCGAACAACTGAATACACACAAGCAAACACAGGAGCACCATCCTGACAAGAAAGAACACGATCACACCCGAGGGAGGTGATTTACCATGACGACCATTTATGAATTCATTATTTGGAGGAACCATGACCCAGGTTATCAACGAGGACACCCGCGCCGGAACGAATCCCGGCACCACCGTCACCGACGATGACGGTACGCAGTATTTTATGATCCGTAACTGCCGGATCAAGATCTCTGAGCACTTCGCCCCGCAGGGAAAGCCCTTCGATCTGCTGATGGAAGACGTGATCCACCGCGCAGGCTCAACCGCATAAAAAGAACTACCAAAACGCCCGCGCTTATGCTATACTTGAATTGC
>JAFQEB010000046.1 GCA_017399225.1 Clostridia bacterium
GCATCGTGGGCCGCTGGACGGGCATCCCCGTGACCCGCCTGATGGAGGGCGAGCGGGAGAAGCTCCTGCGCTTGGAGGAAACCCTGCACGAGCGGGTCATCGGTCAGGATGAAGCCGTCACCCGGGTGGCGGAGGCCATTCTCCGCAGCCGCGCCGGCATCCAGGACCCCAACCGCCCCCTGGGCAGCTTCCTGTTTCTGGGCCCCACGGGCGTGGGCAAGACCGAGCTCGCGAAGGCCCTCGCCCAGGCCCTCTTCGATGACGAGAAGAACATGGTGCGCATCGACATGTCCGAGTACATGGAGAAATTCAGCGTCAGTCGCCTGATCGGTGCGCCTCCCGGCTATGTGGGCTATGACGAGGGCGGCCAGCTGACCGAGGCCGTCCGCCGCAAGCCCTACTGCGTCGTGCTGTTCGACGAGGTGGAAAAGGCCCATCCGGACGTGTTCAACGTGCTTTTGCAGGTGCTGGATGACGGCCGCATCACCGATTCTCAGGGCCGCACGGTGGACTTCAAGAATACCATCCTCATCATGACCTCGAACCTTGGCAGCGAGTACATCCTGAACGGCATCGAAGACGGCGAGCTGACCGCCGAGGCGCAGAGCATGGTCGACCGCCTGCTGAAGACCCATTTCCGCCCGGAATTCCTCAACCGCATCGACGAGATCGTCACCTACAAGCCCCTGACGAAAGAGCAGATCGGCTCCATCGTGAACCTGATGCTGGCGGGCCTGAACAAGCGCCTTGCGGACAAGCAGCTCCGCGTGACCCTCACAGACGCCGCCATGAACGCCGTCATCGACCAGGGCTTCGACCCGGCCTTCGGTGCGCGCCCCCTCAAGCGCTATCTGCAGAGCAAGGTGGAGACGCTGGTGGCCAAGCGCATCATCGCCGCCGACGTGAAGCCCGGCGACACCCTCACCGTGGATGCGGACGAAAACGGCGCCCTGTATGTAAGCTGGTAACCTTCGCACGCCCCCCCAAGGAAGTGCACCCGAAGGGGCGGCGGGAAAGCCCCCCGCCTCGCCCCACAGAGGCGAAATCCCCCGCAGCCGCAATGGCTACGGGGGATGCTTATATTCGGGAAAATCACTTTTTGATCACAATGCCCTTGCCTTCCAGGTCGGCGACGATGCCGTCCACCACCGCCTGGCTCCCCCTCGGGCGAGTCGCGCTCCCCAGCATGGGCCCGAAGGAGTGGAGAGGGCGACCGGAAAGCCCTCTCCTCGCCTCCGCAGAGGCGAAATCCCCCGCAGCCGCAATGGCTACGGGGGATGCTTATATTCGGGGAAATCACTTTTTGATCACAATGCCCTTGCCTTCCAGGTCGGCGACGATGCCGTCGACCACCGCCTGCACTTCCTCACGGGTGAGGGTGCGCTCGGCGTGGGAGAAGAAGATGCGCACGGTGATGGACTTGCCGTTTTCGTCCGTGTAGGTGCCGACCACGGCCACCTTGTTCACCAGGGAGCTGTTGGCCGCGTCAATCGCAGCCTTGATAGGCGCATAGGTCTCGGCCATGAAGGTCAGATCCTGCTCCATGCCGGGGAAGCGGCTGGGCTCGACGTACTTGATGCGCTCAGCGCCGATGTTCGCCAGCGCGTCGATGTCGATCTCCGCGAAGACGACGGCGGCCTTCTTGTCGATCTTCTTGCTGACGACGGGGTGCGCCACGCCGATGGTGCCCAGGGTCACGCCGTCGCAGACGATGGCGTTCAGGTTCTTGGGATGCTCCCAGGAGTGGGTCGCTTCCGCCTTCACCCAGGTGAGGGGCTTGTGCTTCAGGTCGTCCACGGTCACGGCCAGCATGTCGCGGAGCTTGAAGTACAGGGTCTCCACGCTCTCCACCTTGCTGAACAGGGTGATGCAGAGCTTCTTGTACTCGCGGGCGAGATTGTTCTCGTCCACGCCGTCGGCCACGCGGCCTACCTCGAACACGCCGAAGGAGGGCGCATAGGCGGTGTTGCCCTTCACCTGCACCAGCTGAGTGGGCACGATGGAGCGGCGGATGACCTCGATGTTGGGATTGGCGGCGCCCAGCAGGCGGATGTTGTCCTCCACCTCGATGCCCAGCTTCTTGTACTCATCGGAGTACTGCCAGACGTAGGAGTGCACCTCGTGCAGGCCGAAGCGCTTGACGAGGATGTCCTTCACCTTGTTCTCGGTGGTCTTCTCCACATGCTCGCGCACGGGGTAGAGGGGGGCCTCCGCGGTGTGGATATCGAAGTTGTCGTAGCCGTAGATGCGGGTGATCTCCTCGATGATGTCAGCCTTGATGGTCACGTCCTTGGTGGCACGCCAGGAGGGCACGTCCACGCTGAACTTGTCGCCATCCTGACGAACAACGAAGCCCAGGGCGGTCAGGGTGCTGACGATGTGCTCGTCGCTGATCTCGATGCCGGTGTAGCGGTCGACGAAATGCTTGTCGAAGTCCAGGGTGACCTGGGGGTAGGTGAAGGCGCGCTCGTCGGTCAGGCAGGAGGTCACGCGCATACCGGCGTCCGCATCCTGCAGGAGCTTGACAAAGCGAGCGATGGCAGGAACGGTCATCTCGGGGTCGAGGGACTTTTCATAGCGGGAGGACGCGTCGGTGCGGTGGGCAAGACGCACGGTGGACTTGCGCACGCTGGCCGCGTCGAAGGTGGCGGACTCGAGGGTCAGGGAGGTGGTGTCCTCGACGATCTCGGAGTCGAAGCCGCCCATGATGCCGGCGATGGCCACGGGCTTGTCACCGTTGCAGATCATGAGGGTGTTCTCGTCGATGTTGCGCTCCACCTTGTCCAGGGTCTGGAAGGTGAAAGGCTTGTCGAAGCGCTTGATGCGGATCTTCTCCACCTTGCGGCTGTCGAAAGCGTGCATGGGCTGACCCATCTCCAGCATCAGGTAGTTGGTCAGGTCGGCCAGCAGGTTGATGGCGCGCATGCCGCAGTAGAACAGGCGGATGCGCATGTTCATGGGCGCGACGTTGCGGGTGATGTTCTCCACCGTCAGGCAGGAATAGCGCTGGCAGAGGGGATCCTCGATCTTCATGTCGATGGCGGGCAGGTTCTTGTACTGGTCAAGATCCACCACGTCCATGGGCTTCAGGGGGCGCTTGGCCAGGGCGGCGAACTCGCGGGCGATGCCGTAGTGGCCCCACAGGTCAGGACGGTTGGTCAGGGACTTGTTGTCCACCTCGAAGATGATGTCGTCGATCTGCCACAGGTCCTTCACGTCGGTGCCGACGGCCACATCTTCGGTGATATCCATGATGCCGTCGTTGTTGTCGCTCAGGCCCAGCTCCTTTTCGGAGCAGCACATGCCATGGCTGGTGCAGCCGGCCAGCTGGCGGGGGGCGATGGTGATGTCACCGATCTGGGCGCCCAGCTTGGCGAAGGCGGTCTTCATGCCCACGCGCACATTGGGCGCGCCGCAGACGACGTCCACCAGTTCGGCCTCGCCGCAGTCCACCTTCAGCAGGTGGAGCTTCTTGCTTTCGGGGTGGTTCTCAATGGACTTGATCTCCGCGACGACCACGCCGGAGAGGTCGGAGCCCTTGAGGAAAATCTCGTTCTCCACCTCGGCGGTGGACAGGGAGAACTGATGGATCAGCGCCATCAGGTCAATGCCGGACAGATCCACGAATTCCTGGATCCAGTTCATAGAAATATACATGGAATAATCCCCTTTCAAGGATGTTTCGTTCAATATCATAGGGGACGCATACTGCAACACCCGCATGCTCCCTCAGTCATCGCGCAGGGTTTTCAACCCTCACGCGATACCAGCTCCCTCCCGGAGGGAGCCTTTGGTCGTCCGCCTTGTTGATATACACAGCCGCCAGGGAATCGCCCCGGCCGCAGGCCGGTAATGGGATTCCAAAGGGGCTGTGTCCCTTTGGCGGGTTGTAAGGTCGGAGCCCGACTGGCAGGCAGCGCCCTTACTCGTCATCCGTGAACTGGCTCAGGCGGGTCAGGTTGCCGCTGTTCAGGTCACGGATGTCCTTCACGCCGTACTGCATCATGGCCAGACGGGTCAGGCCCAGGCCGAAGGCGAAGCCGGTGTACTCCTCGGGGTCGATGCCGCCGGCCTTGAGGACCTCGGGGTGGATCATGCCGCAGGGGCACAGCTCCAGCCAGCCGGAGTGCTTGCAGGAGGGGCAGCCCTCGCCGCCGCAGATCAGGCAGGAGATGTCCAGCTCGAAGCCGGGCTCAACGAAGGGGAAGAAGCCGGGACGCAGGCGAACCTTGATGTCCTTGCGGAACACTTCGCTCAGCATCGTCTTCATGAAGTAGATCAGGTTGGAGATGGAGATGTTCTTGTCCACCATCATGCCTTCCATCTGGAAGAAGGTGTTCTCGTGGCAGGCGTCGGTGGCCTCGTTGCGGAAGCAGCGGCCGGGGAACACAGCCTTGATCGGCACGCCGTTGTTCACCAGATCATCGCGGTACTTGCGGTAGATGGCGTTCTGGGCGGCAGAGGTCTGCGTCTTGAGCAGCTGGCCGTTGTCCAGGTAGTAGGTATCCTGCATGTCGCGGGCAGGGTGGAACTTGGGGATGTTCAGGGACTCAAAGCACTCGTAGTCCGTGACGATCTCGGCATAGTCCTCCAGGTGGAAGCCCATGGTGCGGAACACCTGCTCACACTGGCGCTGCACCAGGGTGATGGGGTGGTAGGAGCCGCGATCCATGTTTGCGGGCATGGACACGTCAAACGCCGGCAGGGCGTCGATTTCCTTCTGGAGCTCGGCGGCCTTCATGGCCTCCAGCTTTTCTGCCAGGGCGACGGTGATTTCAGTCTTCAGCTCGTTGGTTTCCGCGCCGATGGTCTTGCGCTCCTCCACGGACATGTTGCCCATGCCCTTGAGGAGCTCCGTCATCTTGCCCTTCTTGCCCAGGTACGCCACGCGCAGGGCTTCCAGAGCGTTCATGTCCGCGACCTGTGCAAGCTCCTGTTCGAAGCCGGCCTTCAGGGCTGCGATCTTCTCGTTCATGTATGTTGCCTCCTTTTTGAATTGCAATGAAAAACGTCCCATGCAAAACGCATGAGACGGATATTCCGCGGTACCACTCAAATTACAGCCAATGCGGCTGTCCCTCGACGCCTTAACGCGGCGAACGCCCATAATGGGAACTCGCGGGGTGAAATTCATCGGTCAGCGCCCTTGCGGCCTTTCAGCGTGCAGCCGCTCTCTGTGAAGGGGAATGCTGATGATTACTGCGTCCCGGTCCTCGTTGTTGATTATGCAACTCCCAGCTATTTTATCACGGTTTTCCGGGCTTTGCAAGGGGCTGGAGGCGCTTAATTCGCGCAGATTTCCATTTTGGCCCGATTATTCTTTCCCCGTCTCCCCCACAGGATGGATTTCCCTGCATGTTCGCCTTGTGGGCAGGGAACAAATGTGCTATACTGTTGCTTGCATCAACGGGCGGCAGGTTGCCGCCCCCTACAGAGTCAGTCCCCCTCCATGGAGGTTCTTATATGAACGAAAACATCGTTATCAAGGGTGCGCGGGAGCACAACCTGCGCAACGTCGACGTCACCATTCCCCGCGACAAGCTGGTGGTGATGACCGGTCTTTCCGGCTCGGGCAAGTCGTCCCTCGCCTTCGACACCATTTATGCCGAAGGCCAGAGGCGCTATGTGGAGAGCCTCTCCAGCTATGCGCGGCAGTTCCTGGGGCAGATGGAAAAGCCGGATGTGGACAGCATTGACGGCCTCAGCCCCGCCATCTCCATCGATCAGAAGACCACCAGCCGCAACCCCCGCTCCACCGTGGGCACGGTGACGGAGATCCACGATTATCTGCGCCTCCTGTGGGCGCGGGCGGGTCATCCCCACTGCCCCAGCTGCGGGAAGGAAATCCGCCAGCAGACCGTCGACCAGATGGTGGACGCGATGTGCGCCTACCCGGAGCGGACCCGCTTCCAGGTGCTGAGCCCCGTGATCCGCGCGAAGAAGGGCGAGCACGTCAAGGTCTTCGAGGACGCCCGCAAGAGCGGCTTCGTGCGTGTGCGGGTGGACGGCGAGATGTACGAGGTCGATGACGTTCCCGCGCTGGACAAAAAGAAGAAGCATTCCATCGAGATCGTGGTGGACCGCCTGGTGGTGCGCCCGGGCAAGGAGTTCCAGTCCCGCCTGGCGGATTCCATCGAGACCGCCTGCCAGAGAAGCGGCGGCCTGGTCATCATGGACATGATGGATGGGACGGAAAACCTCTTCTCCATGAACTACGCCTGCCCGGACTGCAACATCTCCATCGAGGAGCTCGCGCCCCGCATGTTCTCCTTCAACAGCCCCTTCGGCGCGTGCCCGGTCTGCTCGGGCCTGGGCAGCCGGATGGTCATCAGCGAGGACATCCTCTTCCCGGACAAGAATTTGTCCCTGGCGCAGGGCGCACTGAACGCCATGGGCTTCAACTCCGCCGAAAAGGGCGGCGTGAGCGCGCAGTATTTCACCGCCATCGGCGAGAAGTACGGCTTCACCATGGACACCCCCGTGAAGGACATCCCCGAAAAGGGCATGAAGGCCATGCTCTACGGCACCGGCGCGGAGAAGGTCACCCTCGTGTACGATACCCCCACCGGCCAGGGCAAGTACGCCACGACCTTCGAGGGCATCATCCCCGCGATGGAGCGCCGTTATGAGGAAACCAGCAGCGAAGCGATGAAGGTCGCCTACGAGGAATACATGGCCGAGGAGCCCTGCCCGGCCTGCAAGGGCCAGCGCCTGAAGCCGGAGGCCCTGGGCGTGACGGTGGGCGAGCGCAACCTCGCCGAGGTCTCCGCGATGTCCATCGGCAGCGTGCGGGAGTTCTTCCGCAGCGTGGAGCTGACAGAAACGGAGAACATGATCGCCGCGCCCATCCTGCGGGAGATCGACGCCCGCCTGGGCTTCCTGACCGACGTGGGCCTGGGCTACCTGACCCTGGGCCGGGCAGCAGGCAGCCTCTCCGGCGGCGAGGCGCAGCGAATCCGCCTGGCGACGCAGATCGGCTCGGCGCTGATGGGCGTATTGTACATCCTGGACGAGCCCAGCATCGGCCTCCACCAGCGGGACAACCAGAAGCTGATCGCCACCCTGAAAAGGATGCGTGACCTGGGCAACACGCTGATCGTTGTCGAGCACGACGAGGACACCATGAAGGCCGCCGACTGGATCATCGACGTGGGCCCCGGCGCGGGCATCCACGGCGGCCACATCATCGCCGAGGGCACCTTCGAGGACATCTGCAAAAACGAGGACAGCATCACCGGCTCGTTCCTCAGCGGCCGGCGGAGGATCGCCGTGCCTGCCGTGCGCCGCACGCCCCACGGTTTCCTGACCGTCAAGGGCGCGCAGGAGCACAATCTGCGCAATGTCGACGCGGCCTTCCCCCTGGGGTGCCTTTGCTGCGTGACCGGCGTGTCCGGCTCGGGCAAGTCCAGCCTGGTGAATGAGATCCTCTACAAGCACCTGGCGAAGGTGCTTAACCGCGCGAAAACCCGTCCCGGCAGGTTCGACAGCATGGAGGGCGTTGAACAGCTGGACAAAATCATCTGCATCGACCAGAGCCCCATCGGCCGCACGCCCCGCTCCAACCCGGCGACCTACACCGGCCTGTTCGACCAGATCCGCAAGCTCTTTGCCGCCACGCCGGAAGCCAAGGCCCGCGGCTACAAGGAGAACCGCTTCTCCTTCAACGTCAAGGGCGGCCGGTGCGAAAGCTGCTCCGGCGACGGCCTGGTCAAGATCGAGATGCACTTCCTGCCGGACATCTACGTCCCCTGCGAGGTGTGCAAGGGCAAGCGCTACAACCGAGAAACCCTCGAGGTGACCTACAAGGGTAAGAACATCTACGACGTGCTGGACATGAACATCGAGGAGGCGATGGGCTTCTTCGAAAATCATCAGAGCATCCTTCGTAAGCTGGAGACGCTGTACGACGTGGGCCTGGGGTACATGAAGCTGGGCCAGGCGAGCACGACGCTCTCCGGCGGCGAGGCACAGCGCGTGAAGCTGGCTACCGAGCTGAGCCGCAGGGCCACCGGCAAGACGGTTTATGTGCTGGACGAGCCCACCACGGGCCTTCACATGGCGGACGTGGAGAAGCTGATCAGCGTTTTGCAGCAGCTGACGGACGCGGGGAATACGGTGATCGTGATCGAGCATAATCTGGATGTGATCAAGGTAGCGGACTGGCTGATCGATCTTGGTCCGGAGGGCGGCGACGGCGGCGGCACGATCGTATGCGCCGGCACGCCGGAGACGGTGGCCGCCTGTGCGGAATCGTACACCGGCCAGTTCCTGAAAGGACTTCTAACAAAGGAGCGATAAAAAGGGTCAAGGGGTGAAGCCCCTTGCGCGGGTCCAGGGGCGGCGTTAGCCCCTGGCCGTCGGAGACCCCCGGGCCGCAGCCCGAAAACAACACGCGCCTTTGACGAATCTCTGATTCGTCAAACAGCTCACACAGCTGCAAAGGAAGCGCAAAGCCCCCAACACCGCATCGCCTGCAAGATATCCAGCCTGCTGCAACCACTGGCCGCCCCTACGGCAGACTCGGGGGACGCGGCCCTCTCAGTCAGCTACCGCTGACAGCTCTCCCGGAGGGAGAGCCTTTTCAACACGCGCCTTTGACGAATCTCTGATTCGTCAAACAGCTCACACAGCTGCAAAGGAGCCGCAAAGCCCCCAACACAGCCGCGCCTGCAAGATATCCAGCCTGTGCGACCACTGGTCGCCCCTACGGCAGAACAGGGCCCCGCAGCCCTCTCAGTCAGCTACCGCTGACAGCTCTCCCGGAGGGAGAGCCTTTTCAACACGCGCCTTTGACGAATCTCCGATTCGGCAAACAGCTCACACAGCCGCAAAGGAACCACAAACCCCCGGCACAGCCGCGCCTCGCCGCACAGCGTGCCAGGGGTTTTCCATTCCATCCCTTGACAGAGAAGCGCTCCCGGTTGTATGATGAAAGAACTGAAAGCCTGTGGGAGGAATCCCGATGCGTCCGTTATTTGAAAACATCTGCACAGCACTTGGGCTGGGCCGCCTGACAGCGGAGCCCCGGCAGCTCAGCGGCGGCTATATGCACCGCATGTTCGCCGTCACAACCGGGGAGGGGCAGTATGCCGTGAAGCTGCTGAACCCGGAGGTCATGGCGCGGCCGGAGGCTGCCGGCAATTACCGCCGGGCCGAGGCCTTTGAAGCCATGCTGGAGCAGCAGGGCCTGCCCATCCTGCCCGCCCTGAGCATCGGCGGGCACAAAAACCATTGCGTGAACGGACAATACCTGTACATCTTCCCCTACTATGATGGCCGGGCGCTGCAGGACGGAGAGATCACCCCCGCCCACTGCCGCCGGATGGGCGAAGCGCTGGCCCACATCCACGCTACCGCCCGCCAGGAGGCCCCGGAGTGCGACACGTCTGCGCCCATCGACTGGCCCGCGCTGACCGCCGCACTCCTGCATAACGAAGAGAGCCGCGCCTGGGGCGCCCGTATGCACTGCGCCCTGCCGATGCTGATCCGTCAGACCCGCCGCATGGCCCTGGCCGCCGCTCAGCTGCCCCGCAGTGAAGCCCTGTGCCACAATGATATGGACGCCAAGAATGTGCTGTGGCAGGGGGAGGATTTCCGCATCATCGATCTGGAGTGCCTGGGCTGGGGCGACCCGCAGCAGGAAATGCTGGATCTGGCGATCTCCTGGGCCGGATGGCCGCAGGATGAGGAGCGCTTCCTGGCCTTTGTGGCAGGCTACCGGCAGGCAGGCGGACAGATCACCGCCGACGCCGACGTGCTCTATGACAGCCGCCGCAATCACCTGGACTGGCTGGCCTACAACGCCCGCCGGGCCCTGCATGACGACCCCGGGGAACGGCGCATCGGCCGCGAGCAGATCGACGAGACCCTTGAAAAGCTGGAGTCCGACAGAGAAAATCGCCGGCAGATACTCCGCTGGCTGGAGGAGGTATGCCGTTCATGAGCGAGCTTTACCTGATCCATTACTGCCACCCGGACTGCGAGCCCTTCCGCAACATCATGCGCCTGCCGGAGGAGGAGGCCTTCGCCCTGGCCCGGGAGATGGCCGCCACCCACCCGGACGCCTCCGCCTTCCACCGTTTTGCGGACTTTCCCAGCTATCATCCCCGCCGCAAGGAGGCCGACGGCATACTGCACGCCGCCTTCCGCATGATGGGCGGCAAGCCCAAGCAGGAGCATCCCCTGTCCTTCACGCTGGAGGGCAGCGACTATCTGGACGGCTGGTTCGACCGGGGCGCGATCCTGCGGCTGCCGCTGGCCTCCGTACCCCGGGAGCAGGTGAGCTTCACCCTGGGCGACAGCCTTGGGATGCTGGACAATACCGGCGGCTTCACCATGCTGACGGTGGACAAGCTGGAGGAAATGATGGCTGCCCACCCCGGCGGCCCCCAGGCCTTTCTGAAGGAGACCATCGAGAAGTACCACTACATCGAGGCTCAGCTCTGGGATGACGCCCCCTGCGCCCAGGCGGAGTTCGTGCGGCGCTGAACAGCAGCCATACAAAGAATAAACCTCTGGGAGGTGTCGGAGGGCCCGCAGGCCCTCTGACTGCAATCGTATCCGGAGGCTTTGCCGCCGGGGCGGGGCGTTCTTGGCTTTGCCAAGAACATACCTTACACGGAGGAACGGCCGTCAGGGCTGCTTGCAGCCCCGACAGTGACGGAGTGCAATCCCTCGAAAAAGTGCCTAAAGCACTTTTTCGACTCGCAGTAATTGCCGGAAGCATTGCGCCTCCGGCATTTATTTGTGCGTATAGATCCTAAATGCGTCCTCATCGAAGCGGACGATCACCGCGCCAAGGGCGTTGGTGCTGTAAACAGGAATATCCCCCACCCGCGCCCCGAGGCTGGCCTCTCTTGCCTCCGTACCGCAGGACAGCAGAATTGCCTGCGGGCTGACCGTCTGCAGATAGTCCGCGCCGGTGCTGCCTGCGCTGCCGTGATGGGCCGCCTTGAGCAGATCGGCCGGCACGGCGGAATAGTTCTCATAGGTGCCGGTGATATCGCCGGTCAGCAGTAGCGCCGTGCCGCGCACCTCCGCCAGCAGCACAAGGCTGGCATGGTTGGCGTCCTGCATGGGCCGGGTGCGCCCTGCTTCCGGCCAGAGGCAGGTGATGCGGCCCGAGGGCAGCGGCAGCACGTCGCCCCGGGAAAGGCTGCATATCTCCGTCCCGCGTGCTTCCAGCTCCGCCACCATCTCCGTCAAACCCGGATCGATGGAAGGCACCTGCGCATCCACAGGCAGGAAGCACCGCGTCACCGGGATATCCTGATCGATGATCGCCCGCAGGCCGCCTGCGTGGTCGGTGTGGAGATGGGTGAGGATCAGCGTATCCACCCCCAGGCGGTTCTGGTGCAGATACCCCGCGAGGCTCTGTCCGTCCTCGCCCGTGTCGATCACCACCACCTGATCCCGGTCGTGCAGCAGCGCCGCATCCGCCTCCCCCGCGCTGAACTGGATGTATGTCGTTTCCTGATTGGGCACGGGCAGCAGGATCAGCGCCATCAGCGCCGCGCCGCCAAGCATCAGCGGCCTGCGGAAGCGGTGGAGCTTCCGGGGCACAAGGGCCATCAGGCCCAGGCAGAGCATCCCCCACCCCAGGATGAAAAGCAGATCCGGCCGGGGCAGCCAGAGGCTGGAAATCCCCATGCTGTCCAGCCCGCGCACCCCCGCCAGCAGCAGACGGGTGGCTCCTGATGCAGCAAGGCCCAGGGTCTCCCGCACCACCGGCAGCTGCAAGCAGGCGAAGGTCAGCCAGTACAGGGCCATCACGCCCGTAGTCAACGTGGTGATGAACAGGTTCAGCACGAGGGACAGCAGGGGCAGCTCCCCAAACCAGTACAGCTGCGCCGGAAGGATACCCAGCTGAGCCGATATGCTCGCAGCCAGGGCCTCCCACAGCCATTTCAGGAGGGGCTGCTCCGGGTGCAGGAGCCCGCTGATGCGGGGCCGGAGCAGCAGCAGACCCAGCATTGCCCCATAGGTCAGCTGGAAGGAGGCGCTCAGCAGCAGCGGCGGGCTGAAGACCAGCTGAATCGCGGCGGCAAAGCACAGCGTGTGCAGCTGCACCGTCTGGCGATGGCGCACGCGCCCCATCTCCCACAATACGGACAGCAGCGCCGCACGGATCACCGGCGCCTGACCGCCCGCCAGCAGGCAGTAGGCCAGCAGCACGCCGCCCCGGAGCATCAGCTGCGCCCTGCGGCCCAGCCGGGTGGGCTTGAGCAGCAGCGCCAGCATCATCGACAAAACGCCCACATGATAGCCCGATACGCTCAGGATATGGGCAATGCCCAGCCGCTGGAAGGCCGCATTGTCCTCCTCGGCAATGAAGTCCCGGGTGCCCAGCAGCATCGCGGCAGCGTAAGCGCCGGCCTCCTCCCCCATGGCACGCATGAGATCCCCGGAGAGATCGTGGCGGAGCCGGGCCAGCGTGCCTTCCAGGCTGAAGCCGCCAGAGGGGAAGGTCAGTTCGTCCGCACCGTAGACGCCGAAATCCACGCCCCGCTGCAGGAGGTACTCCCGAAAATCGAAGCCGCCGGGGTTTTCCGCCCCGGAGGGATGGTAGGCCCGTCCCTGAAAGGCGACCCTTGCACCGGGCAGCAGCTGCTCCGGCACGGTCTCGCCCTCGTCCAGATACCAGGTCCAGTAGGCGCCGCTGCGCCAGGGGCGGCCGTCCACCCTCACATCCCGGAGGATGGTCTGCACCTGTCCGTCCTCCCGCAGGCGGAGCTCCTGAGCCACCACGCCGGTGACGGTACACCCGCCCTCCGGCGGCTGCGCGGGATGGTATGCCCCGTAGCCCAGCAGCGCACCCAGGAAAAGCACGCACAGCGCAGCGCCGAGCGCCCTGCGCCGCCCATGCCGCAGCAGGGCATACAGCAGGCACAGCGCCAGCCCGGCGGCAGCGCCCTGCCAGGCAGGGGCCGCCCGCCCCAGCAGGATGCCCACGGCCAGCGCCGCAGTCAAAAGAGGCAGCAGCCATGGATGCCTGTCGCGCACAGGTTCCCGCATGGCCGCCGCCTCCTTTTCATATGATTTTTGACTTTTTTACATCCACCCCAGGGCATGAAGCGCCGCGCCGGACGCCCCGCACAGTGCCATGACCAGGATGGGGTTGAGCTTCTTCCCCCGGCAGCGGATGTGCAGCGCTGCAAAGGCCGCGAGCATCAGCAGCGCCCCGGCCAGCGAGAAGCCGCCGCCCGACGCCGTGCAGGCCACCTGGATGAGGGAGAGCGCCGCGGAGGCGATCAGCGCCACAACGACAGGGCGCAGCGTTCCCAGGATCGTCTGCATTTCCCGGCCGGAGCGGAAACGGGCATACAGCCAGGACAGGAACGAAACGATGATGACCGAGGGCAGCACGCAGCCGAAAGTCGCTGCCAGCGCCCCCGGCAGCCCCGCCACGCGCATCCCCACGAAGGTCGCCGCATTGAGGGCGATGGGCCCCGGCGTCATTTCGGCAATGGTGACCAGATCGGCAAACTCTGCCGCGGTGAGCCACGCATGGGCCGTGACGGCCTGCGCCTCGATCAGGGGCATCGCAGCATAACCGCCGCCCACGGAGAAGCTGCCGATCTGCAAGAAGGCCAGCACAAGGTCAAGGATCATGCAGCGCCGCCCTCCCCTCTGCCGCCGGCGGCCTTCCTGCGCGGCAGGAATGCCCGGGCAGCGCCGATCAGCGCCGCGCCGAGGATGATGAAGATCACATTGACCTTCAGGAAGTACGTCAGCACAAAGGCAGCAAGCATCAGGGCCGTCAGCAGCCAGCTGCGCCGCCGGAGCACCTTGCCGCCCAGCTCCGCCACCACATCGGCGATAACCGCCGCCACGCCGCAGCTCATGCCTGCCATCACCGCGCGAACCCATTCGTTCTGCGCAAACTGGGCGTAGATCAGGGAGATCACGCCGATGATGACGATGGGCGGGATCAGCGTGCCCAGCACGGCAGCCAGCATCCCGGGGACGCCTGCGATGCGGCGGCCGGCAAGAATCGCGGCATTGACCGCAATGGGGCCGGGCGCCGTCTGCGCCAGGGCGGTCATATCCAGCATCTCATCCTCGGTCAGCCAGTGCAGCTCATCCACCAGCTTCTTTTTCATCAGCGATACGATCACAAAGCCTCCGCCGAAGGTGAAGGCGCTGATCATCAGCATCGTGCGGAACAGCGTCCACAAGCGCTTCCAGTTCATCTGGTGCTGCCTCTCTCCCGGGAAGCCGCTGCCCGGGTTCATTCGATAAAGGTCTGGGTATTGACGTCGATGACGCCGCGGGTGGTCAGCCTGAGGGTCGGAATGACCGGCAGGCTGGCGAAGCTCATGGTCATGAAGGGGTCGATGCCCGGGCAGGTGCCCCGCTCGACGGCGGCGGCCTTGCACTTCTCCAGTGCAGCGCTGACCTCCTCCAGCGGGCGGTCGGTGACCAGGCCCGCCAGGGGCAGCGCCAGCTCAGCGACGATTTGACCGTTTTCGGCCACCACCATGCCGCCGCCCAGCTCCCGCAGGCGGTTCACCGCGCAGACGATGTCCGCATCATTCACGCCGCAGGCGATGATGTTGTGGCTGTCATGCGCCACGGAGGTCGCCGTTGCGCCGCGCTTGAGGCCGTAGCCCTTCACATAGCAGGAAGCCACATGGCCGGTCATGCGGTGACGCTCGCAGACAGTCATCTTCACCACGTCGCGGGCCAGGTCGACGCCCCGGGCACGGCCGAGGTTTTCGGTCACGATCTGGCCATCCACCAGGCCGATGAGGGGTGCGTCCGTCAGGGCCAGCTGATCGGCGGTCAGCGGAGGCATGTGCACGGTGTCCGTCACGGCAGAGAGGATTTCCGGCTCGATCTTAGGCTCCTCCAATGCGACTTCGCCGCCGTCGCAGACCAGTCTGCCGCGCTTGAAGACCATCTCCACGTTCACGTCCGTCAGATTGTCCAGCACGACAAAATCCGCCAGGTAGCCCGGGGCAATGGCGCCCTTGTTGTTCAAAAGGAAGTAGCGCGCCGCGTAATGGCTGGCCACCATGATCGCCAGGATGGGGTCCGCGCCCAGACGGATGGCCTTGCGGACGATGTAGTCGATATGGCCCTTCTCCAGCAGGTCGCCGGGGTGCTTGTCGTCGGTGGCGAACATGCAGCGGTGGGCGTACTGCGGCGTCAAAAGGGGCATGAGGGCCGTCAGATTCTGGGCGGCGGTGCCCTCGCGGATCATGATGAACTGCCCCTTGCGCAGCTTCTCCAGGGCGTTTTCAAAGGTGTCGCACTCGTGGTCGGAGTACACGCCGGCGGACATGTAGGCGTTGAGTGCCTTGCCGGCAAGGCCGGGGGCATGGCCGTCGATCTTCTTATGGTGGGCCTGGGACGCCACGATCTTCTCGATCGTTCCCCGGTCGCCCATGAGGATGCCGGGGTAGTTCATCATCTCCGCCAGGCCCAGCACGCGGGGATGATCGAAATAAGGGTTGATGTCCTGCCAGGACAGGGCCGCGCCGCTCTCTTCAAGCGGGGTGGCGGGCACGCAGGAGGGCAGCATGAAGTGCACATCCAGCGGCAGACCCTCGGTAGCGGCGATCATATAATCCATGCCGGCCGTGCCGCAAACGTTGGCGATCTCATGGGGATCAGTGATGACGGTGGTGGTGCCGTGGGGCACGACGGCCCTTGCAAAAGAGGACGGCGACACCAGGCTCGACTCCAGGTGGATGTGCGCGTCGATAAAGCCCGGCGCAACGATCCTGCCGGACACATCGATCTCCGTTTCGCCCTCGTAGTGCTCGTCCATGCCCACCACCAGGCCATTGGCAACAGCAATGTCTCCATGGCAGATCTCGCCCGTGAACACGTTGATGTAGTCAGCATTCTTCAGCACCAGGTCGGCCTTCTCCTGCCCCAGCGCCACGCGGACGAGCCGCTGCTTGCGCTGCACCTTCTCTGCAATGCGTTCCGCCTGAGTCTTCGCCTGCGTCATGGAGATGCTCCTTTCCTACGCAACGGATCGGTTCGCCATCAGGACGCGCCGCTCATCACGACATGCCGATCGCAAAAACCAACACGAAAATAAACAGGAAATACAGGATGAAGAACAGCACCGCGGCGATCACGCTTAGCAGCGCGCCCAGGCCCGCCTTCTTGGCATTGTTCGGCTGGGTATCCTTCCACAGGATAAACAGAACCAGGCCCGCCACCGGAACGCAGCAGCCCAGCGCCGTCCAGCCCAGGCTGCCGGAGTCATTCACCGCCGTCGCCTTCTCCTGTGCCGTGCCGCACTGGGGGCAGATAACCGCCTCCTCATGGATCTCCGCGCCGCAATTCTTACAAAAAGCCATTTTCATTTCCTCCTCGAAGTCTTTTTCATCCGCATTATAGCACAGCCCTGCCGGGTTTGCAATCAAACTGCTTTACGGCATCAAAAAAGGCCGCAGGAACTCTGCGGTCTTCAGACTGTCAACAAACTCGGGGAGGTGTCGGAGGGCCCGCAGGCCCTCTGACTGTAATCGTATCCGGGGGAGTCTTCGACTCGTTACCCTGCCGCCAGGGCGGGGTGTTTTTTGCTCTGCAAAAAACTTTCCTCACACGGAGGAGCGGCCGGGAGGGCCTTTCAGGCCCGACCAGCGACGGAGTGCAATCCTCGAAAAAGTGCCTAAAGCACTTTTTCGACACGCAGAAGGCCGCAGGAACTCTGCGGTCTTTACCGTGCCTGCTTGAGCTTCATGCCCAGCGCATAGCCGATGCCAATCAGCCCCCGCGTACCGGCGATGATCATCATCACCAGCGAGTAGCCAAAGAGAAGCCCCGTCACAAAGCGCCGGGGGTTGGTGCTTTCGTACTTCGTCAGCAGCTGAATGAAGCCATCCGCTACCATGGGCACGGCCAGAAGCAGCATCGCCCAGACCGGCGGCTCCCACAGCCAGGCCGTCACGGCTGCGATCAGCATACCGCACAGCTCGCCCGTGCACCGCGCACAGACCGGGAACTTCATGCCATTACGCCACCTGAAGGACCGGTCAGGCCGCGTGTGGCAGCCCGTAAAACGGGGCAGCCACACGTACAGCCAGTTGATCACATGGATCAGACCACGTTTGACCGGATGCAGCATTAATAGTAGAAGTCACCGCTGGCCATCAGCACGCCCATGATCACAAAGTAGATCACGTAGATGACCACGGTCAGGATCACGCTTACCAGCGCGCCGAGACCGGCCTTCTTGGCGTTCAGGGGCTGGGTGTCCTTCCACATCAGGAACAGGATCAGACCCGCGATCGGGATGCAGCAGCCCAGCAGTGCCCAGCCGAAGCTGCCGGTGTCATTGGCAGCGCCAGCGCCGGCGCCCACCTTCTTCTGCTCCACGCCGCACTGGGGGCAGATCACTGCCTGATCATGGATCTCAGCGCCGCAATTACGACAAAATGCCATTTTGGTTTCCTCCTTTTTCCCCATTGCATAAATATGCTCCAATAATATACCACAGACGCCGGCAAAATGCAATCCGTCATTTGGGGTTTGTCTTGACTAACCTGTCTCCGCCATGCTACATTGCCTTTGCGTAAGGGAGTAGTCGGCGCCGACACGGCGCGGCAGAGTCAACATGATGGGGCACGCGCCTCTGGCTCTGTACGGCGAAGCTGATCCGAGCTTTTTGTGACGAGACTTACCCGTTTTTTCTGTGCTGTGCGGAAGGACGGGCGCAAGTCTCGTTTTTCTGTGCATACCCTTTTTCAAGGAGGACAAAAGACATGGAATTCTTCGAACTGCTGCTCATCGCCGTCAGCATGAGCATGGACGCCTTCGCCGTATCCATCTGCAAGGGCCTTTCCGTGCGGAAGATCAAGCCCCGCCACATGCTCAGCGTGGGCGCATGGTTCGGCGGATTTCAGGGCGTGATGCCGGCGATCGGCTTTGCGCTCACGACGCTGTTCGCCTCGCTCATCACCTCCGTCAGCCACTGGATCGCCTTTGGGCTGCTGCTGCTCATCGGCGGCAACATGATCCGCGAGGCCCTGGGCAAGGAGGAAGAGGAGATCGACGACTCCTTCGCCTTCATGACCATGCTGACCCTGGCCGTGGCCACCAGCATCGACGCGCTGGCCATGGGTGTGACGCTGAATCTCTCGGGCAAGAACATCTTCATCGCCGCACCCCTGATCGCCGTGACCACCGCGCTCCTCTCGCCCATCGGCCTGAAGGTAGGCAACCTCTTCGGCGCGAAGTACAAGAGCAAGGCCGAGCTGGCGGGCGGCATTGTACTGGTAGCGCTGGGCGTCAAGATCCTGCTGGAGGGCCTGAACGTTATTTGAACCGGATATCAAAAAGGGGTGACAGTTCCGTCACCCCTTCTGCGTGTCAAAAAAGTGGCTGCGGCCACTTTTTTGAGTGGAGGTTTTGCATTTTTTGCTGTCAGCTAAAGCTGACGGCCGCAAAAAATGTAAGGAATGGTTTCGGCGCAAGCCGAAACCGCCCCGCCCCGGCGGCAAAGCCCCCGGATTCGATTACAGTCAGAGGGCCTGCGGGCCCTCCGACACCTCCCATAGAGTTCTTTGACAGTCTGAAGGGGTGACAGTTCCGTCACCCCTTTTGCTTATTCTTTTGCCGCAGCCTTTCCTCCGGCACAAAACGCCTGCGCAGAAAGGTGGCGATCTTCCTGGGCCAGTGCTGGCTTTCCAGGTGCATCACGCGCACCTGGCGCACGCGGGGCTGCGTTTTCTCCAGCCACACGTCCAGCAACCGCTCCGCTACAAAGCCCAGCACCCGGCTGTTTTCGGGCTCCCCGGCTGCGGTCAGCCGCTTTTCCAGCTCGAACAGAATGCCGAAAAGCCACGCGGAATAGGCCTCGAACTGCTCCCGGCGCATGATGAACATGTTGAACCGGCGGCCCCAGCAGCGCTTCATCACCCGGTCGAAGGCAGGCAGGAAGTCCGGGCAGCCTTCGGCGATCACCTGCCGCGCCAGCACCAGGTCGCCTGCCCGGTGGGCATGGGCATACTGGCTGTAATTCGTTTCGATCAGGTACACCCGGGGTCTGGGGACGATCACCTCTGCCGTTTCCAGCAGCTGTTCCGCCTGCGGCTGGGTCAGCGCGCCGCCCAGGGCGCGGCCCCTGCCCTGCAGGGTGAAGTACCGCCGGTAGTGGCACAGGCCATAGACGTCTGCCTGCATGTTTTTCCACAGCCAGTAGTGCACCGTCAGCTCGCTGTAAAGGCCGTTGCGCAGGCTGATGTTCTCCCCCGCATCATCCCGGGTCAGCCCCAGGTCAGGGTGCAGGGCCGCGCCTGCCTGCACGGGAAGATAGGGCGCATTCCCGGGCAATTCACAGGCCTTGTGTGCCGCAACTGCGATCACCGTTTTCATCCCCGCGCCTCCCTTCCTGCTGATATGGCCATGATAGCACCGGCGGGAGGGGCTGTCAAGGCAGCGGATGCCCTCCGGATAAAAAGAAAAACCTGAATCTTACGATTCAGGTAAGCACCTCCGAGGGGATTCGAACCCCTGTTTCAGCCTTGAGAGGGCCGCGTGCTAGGCCTCTACACAACGGAGGCATATTGAGCAGAACTCAACTGCGGGATTGATTTTATCATAGCTTTCGCGATTTGTCAACAGCTTTCTGCGTATTTTTCGCCGGATGCGTGAAAGCAGCCTGGGGCAACAAAAAACCGCCCGAACCTTACGATTCAGGCGGGAAGCACCTCCGAGGGGATTCGAACCCCTGTTTCAGCCTTGAGAGGGCCGCGTGCTAGGCCTCTACACAACGGAGGCATATAAAGCTGGGGAACTAGGATTCGAACCTAGGCAATACGAGTCAGAGTCGCAGGTGCTACCGTTACACCATTCCCCATCGCTTTACAGCTTGCAGCGGGCTTTCGCTCAACTGCGAAAATCATCTTATCACACTTTCCGGGGCTTGTCAACACCTTTCCCAAACTTTTTTTGCGAATTTCTTTCGTTCATCCCAACCAGTCCGACAGGCTGATCTGTCCGTCCCGCCAGGACTCCTGCCTGGCCTCATGGATGCGGTCGCCGGGCTGCACATGCCCCGTCAGCAGGGGCGAAAGCGGATCGTGCTGCGCCATGCTCCGGCGGACTGCCTCCGGGCTGGCGTTGGCGTAGCAGTAGCGGCACAGGTGTCCGCAGGTGTCGTAGGAGCCGATATCGCAGGTCAGGTGGCAGGCGCAATCCCGGGCGCGGGGCTGCTTCACCCGGGGCGCCAGGGCTGCGCCGATCGCCTTTTCATAGGAAGAAAGGGTCATGCAGCCGGCGCAGTCCACGCCGAAAGCAGCCAGCTCCTCCCCTTCGTGACATGCAGTGAGTGTCATTCCGTATTCACGGGCGATGGCGGCCATCTCCCGGCCCAGCAGCAGCCGCATTTCCTGCGGCACCGCCCGCACCTCCGGGAAATTGCGCTTCACCTTTTCATACAGATCCACAAAGGAGATAACGCAGGTATGCGTTGCCCCTGCCAGGGTGCGGCACATTTCCGAGAAATCCATCAGGTGGCGCTGCGCGGTGTACGCATCCGTCATCAGGATGGGGTCATAGCGCCAGACGACGCAGTCCGGCCCCAGGCGATCGCTGAGGCGGCGGAAATCTGCCATCACCTGCTCCTTTGGCGGCACGTTGGGCTCGATCTCCCGCCCGTAGGGGGTGATGGTCACATGCCAGAGCTGACCGTAGGGCGCGAGGGCGTCCAGATGGGGCAGCATCGGGCCGGGGTTCTTGGTGATGAAGCCGATGCAGTCCACCACCTCGGGCGAGAGGCGGTAGCGGGTGATCTGCCTCGGGTTGAAGGGATTGCGCACCAGCACATAGCCCTCCTCCAGCCGCCGCAGGAACCAGGGCGTATAGAAGGCCGGGATATCCGTGCGCTGGCCGGTATTGATGATCATGCTTCCGCCTCCCGCAAAAGAACATTTGTTTGCTACATCATACGTCATTCTCCGGCTGCCGTCAAGGCGAACATGGCGTTTCCGGGCCGAAAGGCGCAGGAATATTTCCCGGCACAGGATTGCAATCCCTCCTCCGGCGTGCTATCCTATTCGCAAAACCTGCAACCGAAGGGAGGCCCCCTCCATGAGATCTTTTTGCTTCTGCTGCCTGGGCGACTCCATCACCAGCGATCAGGTGACCGGCATCGGCACCGTCGTGGCCCGCAAGCTGGGCGCGGCGCAGCTGCTCAACGCCGCCTGCGGCTATGCCACCTGCACCGACTGGCACGACGGGGACGTGAACGTCACCCCCATCACCCTGGCAGAGCCGCCCAACACCAACACCGCCGATAACGTGCTTTCCAACCAGGTGCGCCGCGTCCTGCAGGCGATCACCCCGGCGGGCGAGGTCATCCGATGGATGGTGGACGGCGTCGAATACGCCCTTGACCCGGCTGTCGGCGTCGGCACGGGCGCGCTGCCCCGGCCTGATATCATCTACATTGCCATCTCCACCAACGACGGCAACCACCCCTTCAACACCGTCGCGGACGATTTTGCCGCCGTGGCGCAGCAGCCCTATGCCGCCCTGACCCGCTGCAGCCTGGCCTCTGCCCTGTGCTGGGCGCTCCACACGCTGCAATCCGCCTGCCCTAAGGCGCAGATCTTCGTCGCCACGCCCCTGCAGACGTATACCGACATGCCCCATATGTCCCACGAGAGCGGCCTGCTCAAGCGCCGCCTGGTGATGGACGTATGCCGCCTGTGCGGCGTGCAGTGCATCGACAGCTTCATGGAGAGCGGCTTTGACAGCACCGTCGCCCGCGACCACGGCGAGGTGCACCCGGATGAGGAATGGAAGGAGCGTATCGCCGCCTTCGTGGCCCACGAGATCACCCGGCGTCTGCAGAAATAAAGAACAGCCGTTTTGTCTTATCTGACCAGCACTCCACCATTTAGGCCGTTGCGTGTGCAACAATTTCGTGCTATACTACCCGCGAATTATGTTGTAAAACCTGCTCACGACCTGCACACCGGAGGAAAAGAGCACCATGGAAAACATCAAATGGCTCTGGGGCCTGATGGACAAAAAGTACCACAAATGGCACATCCTGGCCCTGTGCATCAGCGCGGTCACCTCGCTGATGCTGCTGATCAACCCGCACCTGACCAGCATTATGGTCGACCGGGTCTTCCCCACGGCGGAGGGCACCGTGCCGGAATTCGACCTGCTGGTACCTATCCTGCTGATCATCCTGGGCGTCCGCGTGCTGCGTGAGGGCATGCGCTACGCGATGATCGTGATGGTGGAGAAATCCTCCCAGAACGTCATCTTCAACCTGCGCACGCGGCTGTTCACCCGCCTACAGTACCAGGATACCCGCTTCTTCGACCGTCACCGTACGGGCGACCTGATGACGCGCATGTCCGCCGATACGGACTGGTGCCGCCATTTCCTTTCCTATATTGATTTCCAGGCCATCGACAGCGTGGTCATGTTCCTGTCCACGTCCATCTACCTGTTCCTGGTAAACTGGCAGCTGGCCCTGGCGCTGGTGCTGGTCACGCCCATCCTGATGCTGATCACGAAAATCTACTCCAAGGGTGTGCGCAAGCTGTTCATGGGCATGCGCGAGCGCCAGAGCGAGATGAACGCCGCAGCCCAGGAGAACATCGCCGCCAACCGTGTCATCAAGGCCTTCGCCCGCGAGGAGCACGAGAAGGACGCCTTCGACAAGAAGTCCAACGCCTTCCGCGAGGCGCACCTGGCCATCAACAAGCGCTGGCTGACCTTCTACCCCTTCATCGAGATCCTGGCCAACGCCATGACGCTGATCACCCTGTTCTTCGGCGGCTTCCTGCTGATCCAGACGGTGCAGGGCTCCACGTTCTGGGCGCCCCTCTCCCTGGGCCAGCTGCAGATCTTCACCAGCCTGAGCTGGGCGCTCTCCGTCCCCATGCGCCAGCTGGGCAACCTGCTCAACGACTGGCAGCGCTTCATCACCTGCTCCAACAAGGTCATGGAGCTGGAGATGTCCAAGGCCGATATCGTCGACGCCCCCGACGCCGTCCCCCACGAGAAGGTGCAGGGCGCAATCGAGTTCCGCAGCGTGTCCTTCGCCCATGACGGCGCGCAGGTGCTCACCGACGTGTCCTTCTCCGTCCAGCCCGGCCAAACGCTGGCCATCATGGGCCCCACCGGTTCGGGCAAGACGACCATCATCCAGCTGCTTTCCCGCCTCTATGACGTCAAGTCCGGCGAGATCCTGGTGGACGGCTGCGACGTGCGCCGCTGGAAGCTACAGGAGCTGCGCGACGGCATCGGCACCGCAACCCAGGACGTCTTCCTCTTCTCCGACACGGTGGAAGGCAACATCGCCTTCGGCGACCAGAGCCTGACGGAGGAAGAGGTCAAGGACTTTGCCTACCGCGCGGCGGCGGGCGACTTCATCGAAGAGCTCAGCGACGGCTACGACACCATCGTGGGCGAGCGCGGCGTGGGCCTCTCCGGCGGCCAGAAGCAGCGCATCGCTCTGGCCCGTGCCCTGGCCGTGAAGCCCGGCATCCTCGTCATGGACGACACCACCTCCGCCGTGGATATGGAGACCGAGCAGTTCATCCAGAAGCAGCTGCGCCAGCTGCCCTATGACTGCACCAAGGTCATCATCGCCCAGCGCATCTCCTCCGTCAAGGACGCGGATCAGATCCTCATCCTGCAGGACGGTCAGATCGCCGAGCGCGGCACCCATGAGGAGCTGCTGAAGAACCGCGGCTACTACTGGGAGACCTACTGCCTCCAGAACGGCATCGATGTGAACGAAGGAGGTGAGCAGTAATGGCACGCAACAAGTTTGACGTGGACGAGTCCCTCGAAAGCCCGTTTGACGCAGGTCACCTCAAGCTGACGATGCACTACATCGCCCGCCACAAGTGGAAGATGCTCCTGGCCCTGCTGCTCTCCGGCATCGCCTCCGTCATCGGCCTGCTCTCCCCCAAGATCACCGAGGAGGTCATCAACAACATCGTCCCCGCGGGCGACGTTTCCCGCCTGCTGCTGATGTGTGTGCTCTACATCGGCATCATCAGCCTGAGCATCGTCTTCACCATCATCCGATCCCGCATGATGGCCCATGTGTCCCAGAATATCATCTACGACATCCGCAAGGATCTCTTCGCCCATCTGCAGCGCCTGCCCTTCTCCTACTATGACAGCCGCCCGGCGGGCAAGATCCTCGTGCGCGTGATCAACTACGTCAACTCGGTGTCCGATATCCTGTCCAACGGCATCATCAACTCCATCATCGAGATCATCAACATCGTCTTCATCGTGGTGTTCATGTACATCACCCAGCCGACCCTGGCCACCATCATCGTGGCGGGCCTGCCGGTGTTCCTGGCCATCATCATCATCATCAAGCCCCGCCAGCGCCGCGCCTGGCAGAACCAGTCAAACAAGAATTCCAACTACAACGCCTACCTGGCCGAGTCCATCGACGGCGTGCGCGTCTCCCAGATCTTCGCCCGGCAGGAGGTCAACTGCTCCATCATGAAGCGCCTGGCCACCGCCTGCCGCGCCGCCTGGATGAAGGCCATCTACGTCTCCAACACCGTGTGGCTCTCCTCCTCGCTGATCACGCAGATCGTGTTCACCTTCATGTACATCGCCGCGGTGTTCTGGCTGGGCGGCGAGCCCGGCTCCGCCATCGCCTTCGGTACGATCCTGGCCATGGGCCAGTACCTCAACCGCTTCTGGCAGCCCATCACCAACCTGGCCAACATCTACAACTCCTTCGTCAACAACCTGGCGTATCTGGAGCGCATCTTTGAGACGATGGAGGAGCCCGTGGTAGTGGCTGACAAGGAAGACGCTGCCGAGCTGCCCGCCATTACCGGCGAGGTGGACTTTGAGGACATCCTCTTCGGCTACGAAGAAGGCCAAACCGTGCTGGAGAACATGAACCTGCACGTCCGGGCCGGCGAATCCATCGCGCTGGTCGGCCCCACGGGCGCGGGCAAGTCCACCGTGGTGAACCTGCTGTGCCGCTTCTACAACCTGCGCGGCGGCCGCATCCTGCTCACCGACGAGAAGGGTGAAAAGCACAATATCACCGACGTTACCCTCCACTCCCTGCGCAGCCAGCTGGGCATCATGCTGCAGGACAGCTTCATCTTCACCGGCACCCTCCTGGACAACATCCGCTACGGCCGCCTGGACGCCACAGACGAAGAGGTGCGCGAGGCTGCCCGCATCGTGCGCGCGGACGACTTCATCCGCGAGATGCCCGACGGCTACAAGACCTCTGTGGGCGAGCGCGGCTCCAGCCTCAGCCAGGGCCAGCGCCAGCTGATCGCCTTTGCCCGCACACTGCTCAGCGACCCCCGCATCCTGATCCTGGACGAGGCCACCTCCTCCATCGACACCAAAACGGAGAAGCTCCTGCAGGACGGCATCCAGGCCATGCTGCGCGGCCGCACCTCCTTCATCATCGCCCACCGCCTGTCCACCATCAAGAACTGCGACCGCATTCTTTACATCGGCAACAAGGGCATCATGGAGGCCGGCAGCCACGACGAGCTGATGGCAAAGAAGGGCGCGTACTACGAGCTCTACACCGCCCAGGCCCGCGATCAGGGCGTGCAGTTCAAGGATTGATCATTCTTTCCCAAATCCTACCCCAATTTCAGGCTGTCCGCCCTGCGGGCAGCTTTTTGATTGCTCCGGAAGCGGTTTTGCACTATAATGATGCTGTATTTTGAAAAAATCCCCCTGCGTCAGGGGTTGCTTGTGACGCAGCGTCATGTGTTACGATGGCTGTGCAAGGAGGGAAATTGCCATGTCCCAGCAATACACCACGGGAGAAATCGCCAGGCTCTGCGGGGTCACCGTCCGCACGGTGCAGTATTACGACGCCCGGGAGCTGCTCTGCCCCAGCGAACTGACGGAGGGCGGCCGCCGCCTCTATTCGGAGGAGGACGTCCGCCGCCTGCAGGTCATCTGCTTCCTGCGGGAGCTGGGCCTGTCCATCAATGTGATCGGACAGCTGCTGAAGGAGGAGGACCCCGGCAGCGTGATCGACCTGCTGCTGAGCCAGCGGGAACAGGAGCTGACGGAGGAAATCCGGCAAAAGCAGGGCCAGCTGGACCGGCTGATCTCTCTGCAGCAGGGCCTGAAGGCGTCGCCCGGTTTCTCCTTTGAATCCATCCGGGATGTGGCGCACGTTATGGAAAACAAGAAGAACCTGCAGCGCGTCCATGCGATGCTCCTGGTGCTGGGCCTGCCCTTCACCTTTCTGGAGATCGCGGGCGTCATCCTGTGGATTGCCGCGGGAAAGTGGCAGCTTTTCGCCCTGTGGGCCGCGCTGGTCGTACCCGTGGGCTTCCTGCTCAGCCGCATGTACTTCCGCCATGTGTCCTACATCTGCCCCCAGTGCCACAAGGTCTTCAACCCCGGCCTGAAGGAGGCCTTCTTTGCCGACCACACCCCGCACACCCGGAAGCTCACCTGCACCTGCTGCGGGCACAAGGGCTTCTGCGTGGAAACCTACCGGACGGAGGAAAAATGATATGGATAAGCTGACCGAGTTCCTGCCCTTTCTGATTCCGCTCATCGTCGTGCAGTTCGCCCTGCTGGGCTACACGCTGCACCACATCCTCACCCACGATACCTACAAGCGCGGCACCCGCACGACCTGGCTGGTGGTCAGCATCGTGCTGTGCAACTTCGTCGGGCCGATCCTGTACTTCCTGCTGGGCAAGGAGGACGCCTGATGGACATGCTGCATATCTCCGGGCTGCGCAAGCGCTTCGGGGAGAAGGAGGTGCTCCGCGGCCTGGACCTCGCCGTGCCGGAGAAGAGCATCTTCGGCTTCGTGGGCCGCAACGGCGCGGGCAAAACCACCACGATGAAGCTGGTGCTGGGCCTGATGAAGCCAGACGCCGGCGAAATTACCGTGGCGGGCGAACCCGTGCGCTTCGGCCAGACCCCCACCAACCGCCACATCGGCTACCTGCCGGACGTGCCGGAGTTTTACCCCTTCATGACCGCGCCGGAATATCTGCGCTTCTGCGGGGAAATCAGCGGCCTGCCCAGGGCGGAAACCGAACGCCGCGCCCATGAGCTGCTGGAGATGGTGGGCCTTGGCCAGGAAACGCACCGCATCCGCGGGTTTTCCCGGGGCATGAAGCAGCGGCTGGGCATCGCGCAGGAGCTTTTGAACCGTCCCCGGCTGCTGATCTGCGACGAGCCGACCTCCGCGCTGGACCCCGTGGGCCGCAAGGAGATCCTGGATATCCTCCTGGCCGTGCGCGAGCAGACCACCGTGCTCTTCTCCACCCACATCCTCGCCGACGTGGAGCGCATCTGCACGGACGTGGCCTTCCTGGAAGACGGCGTCCTGGCCCTGCAGGGCAAGCTGGCGGAGGTCAAGAACCGCTTCCGGACGGACGCCTACCTGCTGGAGCCCGAGACTCCGGCGGACATGGCGGCCCTGCGGATGGCCTTCCCCCAGCTGGCGGCAACGGACGCCGGTCAGCTGATCCTCCCGGCGGAGGCGGCGGGCGACGTGCTGCGCTTCATCGCCGACCATGGCATCCGCCTGACAAAGCTGGAGAAGCAGGAGCCCTCCCTGGAGCGCCTGTTCATGGAGGTGACGAACCGGTGAAATCCCTGATTGCCTTCACAAAAAAGGAGCTCCTGGAGCAGCTGCGCACCGGCCGGCTGCTGATCCTGGGCCTGATCTTCCTGCTGCTGGGCGTGATGAACCCCGGCGTGGCCAAGCTGACCCCCTGGCTCTTCGAAATCATGGCCGATGACCTGGCCCAGAGCGGCATGGTGGTGACGCAGGTCACCGTGACCGCCATGGATTCCTGGGTGCAGTTTTACAAGAACATCCCCATCGGGCTGATCGCCTTCCTCCTGCTGGAGAGCGGCGTCTTCACCCGCGAGTATCAGACCGGCACGCTGGTGCTGTCCCTGACCAAGGGGCTGCCCCGCTGGCAGGTGGTGGTCTCCAAGGCCGCGGTGCTGGCCGTGCTCTGGACGGCCGGCTACTGGCTCTGCTACGGCGTCACCTGGGGCTACAACGCCTATTTCTGGGACAATGCCATCGCGCAGAATTTGACGTCCGCCGCGGCGTATTGGTGGCTCTTCGGCCTGTGGACCGTGGCGCTGCTGACCTTCTTCTCCGCCCTGGTCTCCGCCAACACCGGCGCCCTGGCCGGGACGGGCTGCGTGGTGCTGGCCTCGTATTTGCTGGGACTGCTCCCGAAGCTGCCCCGGTACTCCCCCACCATGCTCACCGCCGGCAACGCCCTGATCCACGGGACGGCGCAAGTCGCCGACTGCACGCCGGCCGTCCTCGTCGTTCTCCTGACAGGTGCGGCCTGCTTCGCCGGGGCAGTGGCGGTGTTCAACCGCAAACGGCTGTGATTCCTCCGCATGCCTTCCCCTCCCGGGAGGGTATGCGTTTTTTGTCCCACTCCGCTGCGCCATTTGGCAAAATCCGCGCACATCCCAGCAATTTATAAGAGGTCATTTCCCATTTGCACCTGTTATCATAGAGATAAGACCACAACTGTATACAGGAGGTGTTCTCCATGAAGGGCCTCAATCCCGTGATCTACGCCGATTATCCCGATCCGGATGTGGTACGCGTGGGCGATACGTATTATATGTCCTCCACGTCGATGCACATGTTCCCCGGCTGCCAGATTTTGCGTTCCTACGACCTGATGCACTGGGAGCACTGCGCCTATGTGTACGATATCCTGGGCGAAACAGCCCGCCAGCGCATGGAGGGCGGCGGCGTGACGCCTGATGGCAAGCCCATCCCCCGGCACATCTACGGCAAGGGCATGTGGGCCTCGTCCCTCAAGCACGACGGGCGGCTGTTCCATGTGGTGTTCACCTCCAACGACACCGGGCACAGCTACCACTTCACCGCCGAAAATGCGGAGGGCCCCTGGACTCGTCAGCCCATGACCGGCTTCTGGTATGATCCGGGCCTGCTCTTTGACGAGGATGGCCGGGTCTACATCGCCCACGGCAACCGCCACGTCCGCGTGACGGAGCTGACGGCCGATCTGTCCGAAAAGAAGGCGGACGGCGTCGAGAGCACCGTGGTCATTGACGACAACCCCCGCCTGGGCTGGGAGGGCAGCCACATGCTGAAGCATGACGGCTGGTACTATGTATTCTGCATCCACTGGGCGCCGGAGGAGATGCGCGCGATGGGCTGCTTCCGGGCCCGCACCCCCGCAGGCCCCTGGGAGGGCGGCAAGTTCATGGAGCTGGATCTGGACGGCCGCGGCGCAGGCGTTGCCCAGGGCGGCCCGGTGCAGCTGCACGACGGCAGCTGGGCGCTGTTCCTCTTCCAGGATCACGGCGCGGTAGGGCGCATCCCGGTGGTGGTGCCCATGCGCTGGGCGGACGGCTGGCCCGTGGTGCCCGGAGCCCGGGCTGGCAGAGAGGTGCCCAAGCACCTTGATCTGCCCTCATCCCGCCCCGATCACGAGTATGCGCCGCTGTACACCTCCGACGAGCTGACGAACGGCTGGAGCGTGCTGTGGCAGTGGAACCACGAACCCCACCCGGAGCTGATCACCTGCGATGACGCCGGCCTGACCATCACCACCGACCGCCTTGCCGGTGACTGCACCGAGGCCATCAACACCCTGAGCCAGCGGTGCTTCGGCCCGAAGATGTCGGTGGAGATCACAGTGGACGGCAGCGGACTGCATGAGGGCGACCACGCCGGCATCTGCGCCTTGATGGGCTGCTTCAGCGAGCTGGGCCTGACCCGCACGGCGGAGGGCTTCGCGCTGTCCCTTATTACCCGGGAGGACGCTCACGCCCCCTACGCCATCGCCCCGGCCACCGAGCCGGTCTGCGAGCGCGCCCGCGTCGCCGTTCCCGGCAGCACCGTGCGCCTTCGCGCCGATTTTGACTTCACCCGCGATACCGTGCAGATGTCCTGGCTGGACGGCGACGCCTGGCAGCCCGTCGGTCAGCCGCACCAGCTGGTATACCGCCTGGATCACTTCATGGGCTGCCGCGTCGGCCTGTTCACCTATTCCACCCGCGAAAGCGGCGGATGCGCCCGCTTCACCGGCTTCACCTACTGCACCGAGGAGGATCACGCATGAAGAAGCTCATCACCTTCCTGGCCTGCCTGCTGCTGATTTTCACCGCCGCAGCGGCGGAAGTCACCACCTATGAGTCGGATTTCACATCCAACACCGATGGCTGGTACGGCCGCGGCTGCTCCGTGCTCACCACCAAGGAGGGCCTGTATGTGGGCGGCCGCACCGCCACCTGGAACTCCCCCGGCCACCCCTTTGACCTGACCCCCGGCAACACCTACGAGATCTCCGTGGAGGTGAAGCAGACCCAGCTGGATTCCGGCCGCTTCATCCTCTCCTGCGAGCATAAGCGGGGCGAGGAGACCAGCTACGAGAACATCGCCTTCGCCGAGGTGCCCAAGGGCGAGTGGACGACCATCTCCGCCACCTGGACCGCCGGTGATTATGACACCTACATCCTCTACGTCGAGGGCGGCGAGGCAAACACGACCTTCATCATCCGCAACTTCTGCCTCTACGCCGCCAGCGCAGCCCCCATGGCCCCTGTGACCGAGGTGGAGCATGAGCCCTTCGTGATGCCCGAAACCGCCGAGGCCCTCACCGCCTACTTTGACGCGCTGACCCTCAACCCCAGCTATAAAAAGGAAGGCAGCGGCAATCCCCTCTTCACCCAGCGCTTCGGCGCCGACCCCGGGTATCTGGTGTGGAACAACCGTCTCTACGTTTACACCACCAATGACGTGATCGAGTACGCCACCGACGGCACCGTCAAGGAGAACGGCTACGGTCTGGTCAACAAGATCAACTGCATCTCCTCCCCCGACCTGGTCAACTGGACGGACCACGGCGCCATCCCGGCGGCGGGCCGCAAGGGCATCGCCACCTGGGCAACGAACTCCTGGGCCCCCTGCGCCACCCATAAGGTCATCGACGGGCAGGACAAGTTCTTCCTTTACACCTGCAACAACGGCAACGGCGTCTACGTCCTCACCGCGGACGACCCCGCCGGCCCCTGGACCGATCCCCTGGGCCACGGTCTCATCACCCGTCAGACACCCAACTGCGCCAACGTTACCTGGCTCTTTGACCCCGCTGTCTTCGTGGATCACGACGGCACCGGCTACCTCTACTTCGGCGGCGGCGTGCCCGAGGGCAAGGACGCCAATCCCGGCACTGTCCGTGTCGTCCAGCTGGGCGGTGACATGATCTCCATCGTCGGCGAGCCGCAGACGATCGAGGCTCCTTACGTCTTTGAGGACAGCGGCATCAACCGCATCGGCAACACCTACTACTACAGCTACTGCTCCAACTGGAATACGAACGGCAACCCCTACGGCCTGGAGTCCGGCGCCATCCAGTACATGACCTCCGACTCCCCCATGGGCCCCTTCACCTACGCCGGCCAGGTCTTCCCCAACCAGGGCAAGTTCTTCGGCATGTACGGCAACAACCACCACTCCATCGCCTTCTTCAAGGGCCAGTACTACCTGCTGTACCACAACCGCCCGGTGGAGAAGGCCATGGGCATCACCGGCAACTACCGCAGCCCGCAAATTGACAAGCTGACCGTGAATGCGGACGGCTCCCTGGCCTCCGTGAAGGGCACCATGCAGGGCGTCGACCAGCTGGAACCCGTCAACCCCTACAAGCCCGTGTCCACCCAGACCATGCGCCGCCAGGCGGGCCTGGAGGTCACCGGCTACGCGGATGAGACCCTCACCGTGGCCACCACCGGCGACTGGCTGGACGTCTCTCTGTGCTCCTTCTCCCGCGGCACGAAGGCCTTCACCCTGTACGCCGGCAGCGAGACCGGCGGCGCGGTGCGCGTGATGGCCGGCGACGCGGTCGTATGCGAAGTCGCCATCCCCGCCGGCACGGCCCTGGGCGAGATCACCGTGCCCTGCAAGAACGTCACCGCCTACCAGGATATCACCCTCATCTTCGCCGGCGACGTCACCAGCGACTGGTGGCAGTTCTCCGCCGAGTAAAAACGACCTTTTCCCTCCTCCTTTTGGCCGCTCCGGACGGGGCGGCCTTTTTTTGTCCGGCCGCCCCCTGATTTCCACAGCAAAACGCCCCCGGCCAAGCGGCCAGAGGCGTCAATCTGCAATTGTCAGTCCGGCAGATAGCGTTGCATATCCCGGAACACCCGGTAATGAAGCATGTCCGCCGTAAGGGCCAGATGCACCTTCGGCAGATCCCGGATCTCCTCCAGCGCCCGGTGCAAAGCTGCCACTGGCTCCGGGCCGTACACGCCGGGCCGGTAGTAGGCAAGGGTCACATGGGGCGTCATCGGATAGGGCAGGGCCACGGCCCGCTGAAAGCGCTCGTACAGTGCCATGAGGGCCTCGCAGTCTGACTCCGTGTCCGGCGTAAAGCCCAGCACCACGCTTGTGTTCACCATGTTGAAGGAGCACACAGAGGTCAGATGCACCGCCGGCAGGCCCTCTGTGCGGATGGCCGCCAGTTCCCGGCGCGCCGCGTCGCCCGTGCGGGCCATGCCCTCCCGCAGGGCCGCCTCATCCGGGCCGCTGAGCAGGTCATGGAGGGTCAGATGCAGCGACTCCGCCGGAAGAGGCTGGGCCAGGCACTCCGCCGCCCGGTGGTGCAGCAGGGTCTGCATATGGGAGATGGCCAGCTTGGCCGCGTCGGGCAGATCGTAGATCATTGTGTTGCCGAAAAAAGGCAGAAGGCTCCCGTCCGGGCCGACCTTCCCGCACAGGGACTCCCGCGTGACCAGCGCGCCCTCCCGGGGCAGGCTGTCGTGCATGAAGCCGTCTACCCGCGCGTGGAATTCCGTCAGAGTCTCCAGCATGTCAGGCATCCTCCCACAGCGCGTCCAGCAGCGCCGCCACGTTGTCCTCATCATATTCGATTTCCGAGGAGTACATGCGGGCGAATTCGATGCAGTCCGCCATGGTGCAGCCGGGCTTGCCAGCGCACAGGGCCGCCAGCACCCGCGTGGACAGCACGCAGAACGCCACCCGGCCGGGGATGTCGTCATCCTCCAGCGCGCCGGGCAGGTGGCGGTAGAGCAGGTATGCGGCGAAGTTCGCCAGCGCCCCCGTCAACTCCGCAGGGGCGTCCGTGCCGATGGGCGCCATGCCGTCCAGGCAAACGTCCCACCTGGGATCAAGCCGCTCCAGGCTGCGGTAGACCTCTGCCCAGTCTCTTTCCGGAATGGCAAAGCCTACCGCGTCCAGCATCGCGTCGAGACGGGCCGACAGGGGGCGCGAGCCGTCCTGCATAAGGGCGATCAACTCGCCGCGCAGGGCCAGCAGATCTGTTTCGTCCTCCGGCAGCACCTCGTCCGTGCCGTCGTCTTCGAGAGGGATCAATGTCATCGGTTCCGTTTGGGTCAGCACCAGGCGGGCAGCCTCCTCGCAGCACAGGCCCAGGCCGAGCTCCGTTCTGTCGCTGAAGTAGCTGCGGAAGCGCGGGTGATCGGCGCAGATCTGGCACAGGTTCTCCTCGCCCAGCTCGGTGATCAGGTCGCACAGGCCGTTTACGTTCAGCATGGGGCAGCGCTCCCCTTCGCCAAGCCGGAAATGGCTGACCTCCCCATCGACAATGGCTGCGTTCAGCCGCTTGCCAAGCTCTCCCGAAACATACCGGTACTTTTCCCGCGTTTCCGGGTCGATGTCGATCTCCCAGCCGATGCAGCAGGAGTGCCGGCACCTGTTGGCGATACATCGGAAACCGGGGTAGCAATTGGGAACAATGATTTTCATGCCAGGGCCTCCACCAGGGCCGCCGCAAAGGCGCGGACGGACACATCCTGGGCATCCTCCCAGAGGCGGAAGGTCATGTGGGGCACGCCGTCCTCTTCCCACAGCAGGGCCAGGCGCTGACAGCGCTCCGTATTATCGATCATCTGGATCGGGGGTTGCCCGACCTCAACAGGCTCGCAGTGGGCCGTCTGAATCAGCCGGTACCAGGCCGGGGTGGTGTAATCCTCCAGGGCAAAGCCCTTCACCCAGGGGTGCTGCGCATCGATGCACAGGCCCAGGGTGCCGATGGGCACGGGCTTGCCCATGCTCTCGGAGATGCTGCGGAACATGGGGTAACACCAGAAATCGCTGGCGTAGGTCGCAGGCAGCTTGCCCTCCGCCTCCAGGATGACGATGGCCGGCACGGCGCTGGCCTTCGCTTCCTCCACCGTTTTCACAAAACGCACCCGCTTGTTGCCGCAGACGACGCCCTCCGGCGTGATCTCCGCCTCAACGCGGGGGTACGCCCACAGGGGGTATGTATTGACCGTGCCGTCCGTAAGGGTCAGGCGGACGGTCAGGCGGCGGGGCTTATCTGCCCGCACCCAGCCCAGGGATACGCTGACCGGCTCGGTCAGGCGGCCCTCACGGTGGCCCAGCGGCACGCCGCAGACCCGCAGCTGCGTATCGCCGTCCAGCAGCTCGCAGCGGACAGCGTTGTGGATCTTCTCCGGGTCGCACTCGCTGACCTGCACCTGGAAGCGCACCTCGTCGCCATCAGCCAGAACGAAGCGGTCAAACAGGCCCAGCACCACCGTGGAGGCGCAGAACTGCCGCCATTCCTGGGGCTCGATGAGGCCCTTGGACTCCATGAAGGCGTTCAGCACGCCCACCAGCGCGGTGCCCTGGCCGGTAAAGTCCTGCAGGTCCAGCAGCTGGAAGCCGCTCAGCTCGCCGGTGCGCAGGAAGGTCTCGATCTCCCGGCGATAGCAGTCGATGGCGAGTCTGCCCGCGCAGCGGAAGAACTTCTCATGCTCCTCCCACAGCCCGGCGGCCGTCAACCGCTCGCGGAAGACCTCGAAGTTGCGGGCCTTCAGCGGGCCGGTGTAACGTTCGATCTCGCCAAAGTCGGGATAGAATTCGTACTGTCCGACCTCGTGGCTGATGACCGGCACCTGGGGAATGAAAGCCTGCGCAGAGCCCGCATCGACCTCCTTGACCCCGGTGCCGTACTGGATCTGGATCTTGCCCGCCCTGCCGGAGGCGTCGCCTGCCACGTCGGGGCAGATCATCCGGTCATAATTGCTGACGGACTCCGGCTCGGTCGTCTGCACGATGCCCTGGGGCGCGTCGCACATGGCGTAGCTGCCGCGGATGAGGCGCTCGCCGGAGAGGCGCACGCCCACAAAGACGTCCTCCTCCTCCAGCACCTCCGGCACCCACTGGAAGTTGTTCGCGCCGGAAATGTAGAGCTTGTCCGGATCGAATCTCCGGTACTCAGCCAGCATCCGGTTGAGCTCCTTCTTCGAGCCCCACAGCTCGTTGCCCATGGATAGGAACACGAAGGACGGGTGATGGCCGAATTCCCCCAGCATACGCAGGCCCTCGCCGAAGAGGAACTGCCGCTCGTTTTCGTCGTAGCCTTCCTCTCCCGGCTCGGCGATGGTGCCCCAGAAGGGCAGCTCCGGGGACATCACGATGCCCAGCTCGTCCGCCGCGGTGAAGGCCGCATCCGGCGGGCAGCAGGTGTGGAAGCGGTAGTGGTTGACGCCGTAGTCCTTGGCGGTTTGCAGCACCTTGCGCCAGCTCTCCACGTCCGTGGGCGCATAGCCGGTCAGGGGGAAGATCAGGCCGTCGTGCTTGCCGCGCAAAAAGACCTCCCGGCCGTTGCACAGCAGCTTCCGGCCCCGGCCCTCGAACTTGCGCAGGCCGAAGGTCGTTTCATACACATCGCCGTCCATGTCGATGGTCAGCGTGTGCAGGTTGGGGTGGAACTCATCCCACAGCTCCTCATTGCCGGTGAGGGGCAGCGTGCCCTCCAGGGTGTGATCGTGGATGGTGACGAGCTGCTCCATCTGCCCGGGCAGACCGATGGCTGCAAAGCCGCTGTGCTTTCCTTCCACATAGGCGCGCAGGCGGATGGTTCCCGCCGTGATATCCGGGAAGACCTGGATGCCGGTCACGAGGGCCTTGCCCACCGTCAGGCTGATCTCGCCGGTGATGCCGTTCCAGTTGCTCTGCGTGTCCTGGCTGGTCAAATGGCCGCCGCGGGTGGGATAGTCGGTGTTGTCCACGCAGATGACGAGGGTGTGCGTGCCCCTGGTCAGCCCCGGCAGAAAGTACAGGTGGGGCGCGCAGAGGGAGCAGCGGCTGGCGATCTTCTTGCCGTCCAGCCACAGGGTGGTTTTGCGGGTGCGCTCCAGGGTGAGGAGGACGGCCATGTCCTGCCAGTCCCCCGCTTCAAAGGTGCGCATGAACCAGGCATGACCCTCAAATTTATGGGCGTCCGTCAGGAAGTAGGTCTCCCGTGCCGGGTTCTCCGGGCCAAGGCCGGCGGCAGAGGTCGTGCCGGGGAGCATCATCTCCCCGTGCCATTCCTTGGGGATCCGCTTATGCTTTTTCGCGTCCAGGTTGACCTGCCACAGGCCGGAAAGATCGATCTTCTGCATGGTTCATGCCTCCGCCATTATCATTTGCCAATCAATTCAAGCAGCGCCCGCAGGCGCGAGATCCTTACTCAACAATGCCGATAAACGCCCACCCGCGCGACCACCGCGTCAAGGGCGCGGGACTGCCGGCTGCCATCTGTCCGCAGACGCTTTCGCCCACGGACTCCGCCGGGGTGACGGTACACATGCGCACCGCATCAGCCGGCGCGACGCCGAAGCGGTGGATCAGGTTATGAAGCGCTTCCCGCATCGTCAGCACCGAACCGGTCAGCGTGTCGTCCGCCAGCCTCGCCTCGCCGCCTTTGACCGTGACAGGCTGTCCGCCCAGGGCGTACTCGCCGTCCGGAAGCCCGGCGGCCTCCATCGCGTCGGTGACGGCCACGGCCCGCGCGGCGCCCTTGGCCCGGCACAGGAGCTTCACGACGTCCCCGTGCAGGTGTACGCCGTCGGGGATGAACTCCGCATACAGGCGCTCGTCCGTCAGCGCCGCGCCCGCCAGTCCCGGCTGGCGGTGGTGCAGCGCCCTCTGGGCATTGAAGGTATGGGTCACATGGCTTGCGCCCCAATCGGCTGCCGCGTGAGCCTCCTCGGCCGTGGCGGCGCTGTGTCCCAGGGATACGGTGATCCCGGCCTGCACTGCCTGCCGGATGAAAGCCTCCGCCCCCGGAAGCTCCGGGGCCAGGGTGATCATCCGCACCGCGCCGATGTCGCTGCCGGTCAGGTGCAGAAAATGCTCCCAGTCCGGGTGCTGCAGGCATTCCGCCCGCTGAGCCCCGGCCTTTTCCGGGTTGAGGAAGGGCGCCTCCATATGGAGGCCCAGCACCCGCGCACCCTTCGGCTCGGGGGCGTCCATCACAGCCCGGACAGCAGCAACGGCCCGGCGGGTCTCTGCCTCCGGGGCGCTCATGGTGGTTGGGAGAAAGGCCGAAACGCCCATGCCGTAGAGGGCGCGGCTCATGCGGCGCAGGGCCGCCTCGCCCTGCATCACGTCAGCACCCATGCAGCCGTGGATGTGCACGTCCACAAAGCCCGGCAGGAGGTAATCCCCCGCCAGGTCAAGCACGTGCTCCCCCGGCTGGGGCAGCAGGCCTTCACCAGTCTGCACGACGGCGCCATGCTCCAGGCGCACCGCCATCCCGGCCCGGAAGCCCTCCGCTGCCGGAACAGCCGCATTGATCACCAGCATGAACGCACCTCCTCCATTGCCTATCATTATAGCGTCAGGCGCCCTGATTTTCAATCCGCCGGGGCGATCCGGACGAAGATTTTCGCAAAAATTGAAAATCTGTTCATATTCGGTTGAAAATTCGGGTGTATCCTTTATAATGGTTGTTGCATTCCCGGCACAAGGAGGATTATATACATGAGTTTCTTCACACGTTTTCAGATGGCCATGAGCCGCTTCATGGCAGGCCGCAACGGTACGGATCTGCTGGGCTGGCACGCCATGTGGGGCGGCATCATCCTGATGATCGCCAATATCTTTTTCCGTTCTCCCTTGCTGACGCTGGTCTACTATGTGCTCTACGGCTACTCCATCTTCCGTATGCTCAGCCGCAACATCGCCAAGCGTCAGACGGAGAACAACCGCTACACGCTTTTCTACGAGAAGGTATCCAGGGAAGTGAAGCAGTTCTTCCTGCGCCTCAAGGGCATGAAGACCTACAAGTACTTCCGCTGCCCCGGCTGCCGCAACCGCCTGCGCATGAAGCGCGGCAGCGGCCTGAAGCACATCACCTGCCCCGTGTGCAGGAATCAGTTCGACCAGAAGGCGTGATGCGATGTTCGGTTATGTACGCCCCAGCCTGCCCGACCTGAAGGACGAGGCGCAGCAGCGCTACCGGGCCTGCTACTGCGGTTTGTGCCATGCCCTGGGCGACCGCCACGGTGAATTGACCCGTATGACCCTGACTTTTGACCTGACGTATCTGGCCTTTTTCCTCTCTTCCCTCTATGAGCCGGAGGAGCAGACCGGCAGCGCCCGCTGCCTGCCCCATCCGCTGAAGCCCCACCGCTGGGCCCGCAGCGCCGCGACGGACTACGCCGCCGATATGACCATCGCCCTGACCTATCACAAGTGCATGGACGACTGGAACGACGACCGCAGTCTCCCCGCGAAGACCTGCGCATCGCTGCTCAGGCGCCGGTATCTTGACGTCCGTGAGCGCTGGCCCCGCCAGTGCGCCGCCATCGAGGCCGCCATGGCTGAGCTTTCCGCCATCGAAGCCCGGCGGGAGGAGACCCCGGACGCCGCCCCCAACTGCTTCGGCCGCCTGATGGCCGCCGTCTTTACGATGCAGGAGGACTTCTGGGCCGGTACGCTGGGGGCCTTCGGATACTCGCTGGGGCAGTTCATCTATGTGCTGGATGCGGTCTGCGATTATGACAAGGATCTGAAGTCCGGCAGCTACAACCCGGTGATCCTGATGGGCAAAAAGCCCGAGGACATGCGGGAGACCCTCGAGATGCTGCTGGGCGGCGCCTCCGCTGCCTTTGAGCAGCTGCCCCTGCTGCAGGATGAGGGCATCCTGCGCAACGTGCTGTATTCCGGCGTATGGCAGGGCTACAACGAGACCCTCAAGCGCCGGGTGCAAAAGACAAACCAGAAGGAAAGCGAGGTGGACGGCCATGGTGAATAACCCGCATCAGCTGCTGGGCGTATCGGAAAACGCCACGCAGGAGGAGATCAAGCGGGCATACCGCCGCAAGGCAAAGGAGTGCCATCCCGACCTGCACCCCGGCGATCCCGATGCTGCCCGCAAGATGAACGAGCTGAACGAAGCGTACGACATGCTGATGAACCCGGAGAAGTACGCCCGCCGCCAGCAGCAGAACCCCTACGGCAGCAATCCCTATGGGCAGAGCTACGGCAGCCAGGGCAGCTACGGGCAGTCCGGCGGCTACAACCCCTATGGCCAGCAGCGCCAGGGCCACCCCTACGGGCAGAGCTACGGCGGCCAGGGCGGCTGGCAGAGCGATTTCGGCGGCTTCGGCTTTGGTTTTGAGGATCTCTTCGGCTTTGGCGGGCAGACCTATCAGGCCGCGCCGCCCACCGAGCAGCCCGGCGACCCGGAGCTGTTCCGCCAGGCCATCCACGATATCAACCAGCGCCAGTATCAGAGCGCCATTGCTCACCTGCAGAACGTCGTCAGCGCCCAGCGCAGCGCCCGCTGGTATTATCTCTCCGGCGTTGCGAACCGCGGCGCAGGCAATGCCATCCAGGCCGTGGAGCACATGACCCGCGCCTGCCAGATGGACCCTAACAACGGGCTGTATCACACGCTGCTGCGCCAGTACCGGCAGGCCGGACAGACCTACACCGCCAACGGCCAGGGCCACAGCCGCACCGTTCTTGACCCCAATATGCTGTGCTACCTGTGCTGCATGATGCAGCTGTGCTGCCCCTACAGCCGGTTTATCTGCTGTTGATACACCAAAAGGCTCTCCCTCCGGGAGAGCTCCCGCTCAGCGGGTGAGAGGGCCACGCGCGTCCGCAAACACGCCCCTCCGGGCGATAAAACCTTCCCCCTTGGGGGAAGGGGGACCGCCGCGGCAGCGGTGGTGGATGAGGCCGTGCTCCCCCGATGTGTCAAACCCCACCAAAAGGCTCTCCCTCCGGGAGAGCTGTCACCGAAGGTGACTGAGAGGGCTCGCGCTGGCGGCAGCGGCTGAGGCTGCCCCTGCGGAGCATCCCGTTCGCAAATCCCCGTTTTTCCCGGCCCCCGGGCCGTCTTTTAATAGAAAGGACAATACCATGAGCAAAGTTATCGGCATCGATCTGGGCACCACCAACAGCTGCGTCGCAGTGGTCGAGGGCGGCGTGGCGACCATCATCCCCAACGACAAGGGCGAGCGCAC
>JAFQEB010000003.1 GCA_017399225.1 Clostridia bacterium
CGCGGCGACCGCAGCCCCGGCGAGTTCTACCAGCTGGACATGGAGATGGCCTTCGCCTCCCAGGACGATGTGTTCGCTGTGCTGGAGGACGTGCTGCCCCCCATCTTCGCCAAGTACGGCACCTATAACACCGCCTCCGCTGCGCCCTTCCAGCGCATCCCTTACCTGGAGGCGATGGATCGCTACGGCTCCGACAAGCCCGACCTGCGTATCGACCTGGAGCTGACCGACGTGACCGAGCTGATCGGTGGCTGCGGCTTCGGCCCCTTCGAGGGCAATGTGGTCAAGGCTGTCGTCGTCAGCGATATGACCGCCACCCGCAAGCAGATCGACAAGCTCTGCGCGGATGTCGAGGTCGTTTCCGGCAACAAGGCTTTCTGGTTCAAGGTCGACGAGAAGGGCGAGATCGCTGGCGGCATCGCCAAGTTCGTTAAGCCCCAGGAGGCGGAGGTCATCGCCGCGCTGAACCTGAAGCCCAACACCTTCGTCGGCCTGACTGCCGGCAAGAAGCTGGCTGCCCAGAAGACTGCGGGCGTGCTGCGCAAGATGCTGGCCGACCTGTGCCCCGCGCACATCGACCGGGAGAAGTACGAGTTCTGCTGGATCGTCGACTTCCCCATGTACGAGATGGGCGAGGAGAGCGGCGAGCTGGAGTTCTGCCACAATCCCTTCTCCATGCCCAACGGCGGTCTGGAGATCCTCAAGAAGGCGCAGAATGGCGAGGTCGATCCGCTGAGCATCACGGCTTTCCAGTACGACCTGGTGTGCAATGGCGTCGAATTGTCCTCCGGTGCGGTGCGTAACCATGATCCGGAGATCATGATCGAGGCGTTCAAGATGGTGCGTCTGGGCGAGGAGGACGTGAAGGCCAAGTTCCCGGCGATGTACAATGCGTTCACCTATGGTGCGCCGCCGCATGCGGGCATTGCTCCCGGCGTGGATCGCATGGTGATGCTGCTGGCGGGTGCGGAGACCATCCGTGAAGTGATTCCGTTCCCGATGAACAAGAATGCCCAGGACGTGATGATGGGTGCTCCGGGTTATGTGGAGCAGAAGCAGCTGGACGAGCTGCACATCAAGTGCGTCCCGGTGGAAGAATAAAGCCAGGGAAGCGGAAAAAAAGGTTAAGGGCCGATGGCCCTTACGGGGGATGGAAGGGGCCGCGGAGGCCCCTCCCCGCCGGAGGCCTCGTCCGCAGACGAAAAAAGCCCCATGACGCCTTTGACGGATCTCCGATCCGTCAAACAGTCCGCGCAACCAAAAAAGAAAAGCCGACAAAGTACAGTAACCAAACCTGTTCCGCGTGGAGACAGCTGCAAAGGAAACGACGGGGGGACTCCCTCAGTCATCGCCTTGCGGCGATGCCAGCTCCCTCGGGGAGGGAGCCTTTTGGCTCCGGCTTTGCGGCTTTCTTTTCCTGATAATATGATATATCGTGATTTCAGCGGCGGCGGACGAAAAGTCTGCCGCCGTTTGCGATGCTGCAGATCTCTTTGGCGTACAAAGAGAAAAGGCGAGAAGAGGCTGTTTGAAAACTTGCCAACCCGGTGAATCTATGCTATAATGAAGCGAATCCGTCTGCGAAGGTGCGGATGGACGCTTCAAGGCAACCAAATTCCGGCTGAAAACGATGATTTTCGGCCATTTTCCCATTCAGGAGGTGCAAAACCTATGGCTAAGAAGGAAACTCTGCCCGTGACCGTGGATCTCAATGATATGGAGCCCGGCAGCAATATCACCTATGCCAGCGACGTAGTGGCGATCATCGCCGGTATCGCAGCGGCGGAGGTCGAAGGCATTGCCGGTATGGTCAATGTGCCCAACGGTAACCTGCTGGGCAAGAACCGCGGCGTGACCAAGGGCGTGAAGGTGGAGACCGGCACGGAGGAGGCCAGCGTTGACCTCTATGTGACGGTCGAGTACGGCAAGCCCATCCAGAAGGCTGCCCAGGAGGCCCAGGAGAGCGTACGCAAGGCGATCGAGGCCATGACGGGCCTGCATGTGGTGCGCGTGGACGTGCATGTGCAGGGTGTGAGCTTCGCCAAGGAGAACAGCGCGCTGTCTGCCGGTGCGAAGAACGCGGTGCTGGAGGGCGCTGTGGCTGCGGAGGAGATCCCCGCTGAGCCCGAAATGCCTGCTCCCGCCGAGGAGCCCGCAGCCGCAGAAGACGATGCGGATGAGGCTGAGGAAGTCGTCATCGACGCGCCCGTGCTGTAAGCGACTGCCTGTCGTCCTGAAAAAGGAGATATGATCCATGAAAAAGAGCATTCCCGTACGCATCCTGACGGCGCTGGGCGGCCTTTTGCTGCTGGGCCTGGGCGTGTGCGTCGCGGCAGAAGCGCTGTTTGATGTGCCAGTGACGGCGGCGATCGGCCGCGTGCTGGCTTCGCCGCAGGTGCTGCTGGTGCTGGCGCAGATCGTGCTGGCGCTGTTCCTGTGTGCGGTCGGCGCGTCGGTGATCATCTGCGCCCTGCCCTCCCGCAAGCGCGTCCAGAGCGACTACATCATGCAGAAGGGCGAAAACGGCCCCATCGGCGTGTCCGTCCGGGCGATCGAGAAGCAGGTGCGCGCCTGCGTTGCCAAGCATGACCTGATCCAGAGCGCGGAGGTCTCCATCCGCGAGGTGCGCGAGGGCCTGGTTATCCTGCTGGACGTCGACCAGGTGGCGGGCGTGAATATCCCGCTGTCCGTCGGTCTTCTGCAGAAGCAGATCCGGCAGTATGTGACTGCCTGTACCGGCGTTGACGTGCATGAGGTGCGCGTGCTGGTGGAAAACGATACCCCTGACCAGGTGGAGTCCGTCTATGCGGTGCAGGATACGGTGATGCCGGCGCCTGCCCGTCCTGTGGCGGAGCAAAAGCCGATCGCCGAAGCCGCGCCTGCGGTGGAAGCAGAAGCGCCTGCGCCCGAAAAGGCGGAAGCGGAGGAACATGCTGCCCCGGCCGTGCCCGTGGCGCCGGTGGTCGTGATGCCCCCCATGCCCGAAATGCCGGAGCTGCCCGCGGAGGAAGATGACCGCCCGCTGCACCAGCGGCTGTTCGGCGCGGAGGAGCAGATGGCGTTCGTGCCTGCGCCGCCGGAGCTGGTGGTGGAGCCCTCCGAGCCTGAGGAGGAAGAGGAAGCCCCTGAGATCGAGCTGGAGCTGGAGACGGAGGAGAACTCTGAGGAGCCTGCAGCCGATGCTGAGATCCCCGAGGAAGAAGCGGCCGAGCCCTGCGAAGCGACCGAGGAAGCCGAAGAAACGACTGAGTCCTGCGAAGCGCCTGAAGAAGCCGAAGAAGCCGAGGAAACGGCTGCTGAGCCGGAGATCGTCCTGTTTGAGGCGGACGCTGAGGATGAGGCTTCCGCTGAAGAGGAAGAGCCGGAGACCCTGTAAAGACAAAGGAAAGCCGGTGCAGCCGGCGTGAAGCGATAGGAGTGTATTTCAATGGCGCGTTCTACTGCGCGTGCTGCAGTGATGCAGATGATTTTCGAGAACCTGGCCGGCGGCGAGGGCGGCGAGGAAACCCTGGCGCTGGTCTATGAGGCCCTGCGTCATGAGGGTATCCCCGGCGTGGAGATCGCCGACAACGAGCCCAACAAGTCCGACAAGGCCTATATCGCCCGCGTGCTGGACGGCGTGCTGAACAACCTGGATGAGCTGGATGCCGAGATCCAGGCGGCCAGCCCCCGCTGGAACGTCAGCCGTATGCCCAAGGTCGATCTGACCATCCTGCGCCTGGCGGCGTGGGAGATCCTCCACGAGGAGGACGTCCCCGGCAGCGTTGCCATCAACGAGGCGGTCAACCTGGCCACCCGTTATTCCGAGCCCACCTCCGGCCGTTTCGTCAACGGCGTCCTGGGCACCATCCTGCGCAAGAAGGAGGCGGCGCAGTGAAACGCGTCGTCATCGGCGTGGACACCAGCTGCTACACCACCTCCGTTGCCGCTGTGACGACGGAAGGGGAGGTGCTGGCCAGCTGCCGCAGGCTCCTGCCCGTCCCGCAAGGGGAGCGGGGCCTGCGCCAGTCCGAAGCCGTCTTTATTCATGTGCGTCAGCTCCCGGAGCGTTTTGAGGAGCTGGCGCCCTTCGTGCGTGATGCGGAAATTGCCGCCGTGTGCGTTTCCCGCACGCCGCGCGACGAAGAGGACTCCTACATGCCCGTGTTCCACGCAGGGGACGCTCAGGCTCGCGCGCTGGCTGCGATGCTCGGCGTTCCCTGTTTTGCTACGACCCACCAAAGGGGGCACATCGCTGCGGCGAAGGTGGACAGCGGCGTCCGCGAGGGCGATCTGCTGGCCGTGCACCTCTCCGGCGGCACCACGGAGGTGCTCTCCCTTGTGGGGGATGAGCTGACCCTCCTGGGCGGCACCCTGGACCTTCATGCAGGTCAGGTGGTGGACCGCACCGGCGTGGCGCTGGGGCTGCCCTTCCCGGCAGGCCCGCACCTGGAGAAGCTGGCCGTCCGCGGCCGCAGCGAAGCCCGGCTGACCATGACCACCCGTGACGGTGGCCTGAGCTGCCATTTCTCCGGCGCGGAAACGCAAGTCCAGCGCTGGATTGCCGAGGGCGCGCTGCCCCGGGAGGACATCGCTCGCGAGGTCTACGACCTCCTCAGCCGCACCGTGGCCCGCATGGTCTGCGCAGCGGCGGAGAAAACCGGTATCCGGCAGGTGCTGATCGCGGGGGGCGTGGCATCGTCGGCGCTGTTTCGGGAGATGCTGCGCGAGCGCATCGCAAAGCGCGACCGAAACCTGCACGTCTGCTTCGGCAAGCCCGAGTATTCCGGCGACAATGCCGTGGGCGTGGCGCTGATTGGCGCGGAGAAGCTGAAGAAATCATCGCGTCCTGACTGAAAACAATTTAGAATTCGGAGGTCATTGATATGTCTGCACAGCTGCTTGACGGTAAAGTCATGTCCGAGGCGCTTCGCGGCGAGATCGCGATGCGCGTTGCTGCCCTGAAGGATAAGGGCGTCCATCCCGGCCTCGCGGTCATCCTCGTGGGCGAGGATCCCGCCAGCCAGATCTATGTCCGCAACAAGGGCATCGGCTGCGAGCAGGTGGGCATCCACTCCGTGACCATCCGTATGCCGGAAACCACCACCCAGGAGGAACTGGAAAGCCAGATCCGCGCGCTCAATGCGGACGAGACCATCCACGGCATCCTCGTGCAGCTGCCCCTGCCCAAGCACCTGGATGAGGCTGCCGCGCTGGCGGTGATCGTTCCGGAAAAGGACGTGGACGGCTTCCACATCCAGAACGCCGGCAAGCTTCTCAACGGCCTGAACGGCGTCATCGCCTGCACTCCCAAGGGCGCGCTGGAGATGATCCGCCGCACGGGCGTTGATCTCTCCGGCAAGGAGGCCGTGGTCGTGGGTCGCTCCAACATCGTGGGCAAGCCCATGGCGATGCTGCTGCTCCAGCAGAACTGCACTGTTACCATGTGCCACAGCCGCACGGTGGATCTGGCCGCCCATACCCGCAACGCGGACGTGCTGGTGGCAGCGGTCGGCAAGGCGAAGTTCATCACTGCTGATATGGTCAAGCCCGGCGCCATCGTCATCGACGTGGGCATCAACCGCCTGGAAAACGGCAAGGTCGTGGGCGACGTGGACTTCGAGGGCGTGAAGGAAGTCGCTTCCTGGATCACTCCCGTACCCGGCGGCGTGGGCCGCATGACCATCACCATGCTGCTGGAGAACACCGTCGAAGCGGCGGAAAAGACTGTGTAAAAAGCGAGGTGTGACCTCCGCATGTCTGAATGGATCCTGGAGGTCAGCGACCTCAACGAATACGTACGGGCGTCGCTGAACGCCGATCCCGCGCTGCGCAGTCTGCGGCTGCGGGGCGAGATCAGCAATTTCAAGCGGCACTCCTCCGGACACTGGTATTTCACTCTCAAGGACGAACGCTGCCGCATCAGCGCGGTGATGTTCCGTCAAAACGCCATGCGCCAGTCCATCCGCCCGATGGACGGCATGAGCGTCGTCGTCTCCGGGCAGGTCAGCCTGTATGCGGAGAGCGGCACCTATCAGATCTATTGCGAGAGTATGCGCCCCGATGGCGTGGGCACGCTGTACCAGCAGTTCGAGGCGCTTAAGGCGAAGCTGCGTGCCGAGGGCCTCTTCGATCAGGCCCGAAAGCAGCCCATCCCGTACCGCCCGCGGAAGATCGCCGTGGTCACCTCGCGCACCGGCGCGGTGCTGCATGACATCCGCAAGGTGAGCGCCCGGCGCGACCCCGGCGTGCCGCTGGTGCTGCTGCCGGTACAGGTGCAGGGCCAGGGTGCGGCGGAGGAGATCGCTGCGGCCATCCGCCATGCGGGCGAGCTGCCGGAGGTGGACGTGATCATCACCGGCCGCGGCGGCGGATCGATGGAGGATCTCTGGGCCTTCAATGAGGAGATCGTCGCCCGGGCCATCGCGGAGAGCCCGGTGCCCGTCATCAGCGCCGTGGGCCATGAGACGGACGTGACCATCGCCGATTTTGTCGCGGACGCAAGGGCCTCCACGCCCTCCAATGCGGCGGAGATGGCCGTACCCGACCGGCGGGAGATTATCGACGGCCTGCGCGGTATGCAGCGCCATCTGACGGACGCGGCTTCGGCGCTCTTGCGGGAGCATCGCCTGACGCTGACGTCGCTCCAGCGCCGCATGGAAGGCTGCCGGCCGGAGCAGCGGGTGGCTGCGCTGCGCGCCTCGGCGGCAGAAATGCGGATGCGCCTGAACGCCGCCGTGGATGCGAAGCTGCCGATGTTGACGCACCGCATCGCCATGGCTGGGATGCGGCTGGACAGCGCGGCGGACAAGCGGCTTGCCCGGCAGGAGGAGAAGATTGCCCGGATGAAGACCCGGCTGGCGGCGCTCAACCCGGCGTCCGTGCTGGAGCGTGGCTATGCACTGGTCATGGATGGCGACAAGGTGGTCACCGGCGCTGCACAGGCCAATGAAGTAAGTGAAATGACCCTGCGCTTCCGTGATGGCAGCGTCCGGGTACACAGGGAGGAATCGAACCATGGCGGCTAAGAAAAAGCTGAGCTTTGAGGAACGCCTCGCGCAGGTGGAACGCCTGATCAGCGAGATGGAAAGCGGCGCGCTGCCGCTGGAGGAAGCCCTCAAGCAGTACGAGGAGGGCATGAAGGCGCTCACGGCCCTGGAAAAGGAGCTGCAAAGCGCCCAGCAGAAGCTGACCGTGCTGCGCCGCGCCGCCGACGGCACCGAAGAAGAGATTCCCCTGGAGGTCGAGGAATGAAAACGTATGCGGAATACCTGCAGCTGGTGGAGGGGGCGCTGAGCGCTCAGCTGGCCTCCCTGGGCTATATCCCGGAAAAGCTGTTCGAGGCGATGGATTACTCCCTGTCTGCGGGCGGAAAGCGCCTGCGTCCGGTGCTGCTGCTGGCGGCCTGCGATACGCTGGGCGGAGACCTGGACGAAGCCCTGCCCTTTGCCTGCGCGCTGGAGATGATCCACACTTATTCCCTCATCCACGACGACCTTCCGGCCATGGACAACGATGACCTGCGCCGGGGCCGCCCGACCAACCACAAGGTCTACGGCGAGGGCATGGCGATCCTGGCGGGCGACGGATTGCTGAGTGCGGCGATGGAGTTGATGCTGCGCAGCGCCGTCCGCATGGGTGACCTGCGGGGCGTCCGTGCGGCCGAGGCCATTGCACGCCGCGCGGGCGTGACCGGCATGGTCGCCGGGCAGGTGATGGACGTGACGGGTGAGGGGAGCACCCCCACGCTGGAAAAGGTCGAGTACATCCACCTGCACAAGACGGCGGATCTGCTGACCGCGCCCATTGAGGCCGGCTTCATCCTGGCCGGCGCGACGGAGGCACAGATCGCCTGCGGCTGCGAGTACGGCAAATGCCTGGGCCTGGCCTTCCAGATGGTGGATGATCTGCTGGACGTGGAGGGCGACGCCGCCGTGCTGGGCAAGACGCCCGGGAAGGACGCTGCCGAGGGCAAGCTCACCTGGGTGGCGGTCAATGGCCTGGAAAAGACCCGAAGCGACGCCCGCGAGGCTGTGGAACGGGCGGTGGCGGCGCTGGATGCGGTGGCAGGGGAGACAAATTTCCTCAAAACCCTTGCGCAAAGCACGGTGAACAGGGTACAATAAGAGAACGGATTCTGGAAGATTCATCACCATTCACAGGCTGATGCGCGCTGCAGTGGAACCTGCTTACGGGTTGCAGCGCTTTCACCCAGACCGGCACACATGAGGATGGAGCGGAGGTTGTCTGTTTGCACAATATTGCGGGAATTCTGTCCAATGAGGTGCTTTGGTGTGCTGTGACGGCATGGTTCGTAGCGCAGGCGCTGAAGATCCCGACCTATTGGCTGGTGGAGAAGAAGTGGCAGTGGAGCCGTTTCTTCGGCAGTGGCGGTATGCCCTCCTCTCACACGGCCTTCGTCATTTCGCTTTCGATCATGACGGGGACGCTGACGGGCTTTGATTCGCCCATCTTCGCCGTGGCGGTGGTGCTGGCCTGCATCGTTATGTATGATGCGACCGGCGTGCGCCGCGAGACGGGCTTGCAGGCGGAGGTGCTCAACGACATCGTCCGCAAGGTGTTCGTTGACGGCGAGCGCATCACGGACAGCGAGCTCAAGGAGCTGATCGGCCATACGAAGATCGAGGTGGCCGGCGGCTTCATCGTGGGCCTGCTGACGGCGCTGGCATTCATATTCATCTGAAATACTGGTGGCAATACATAACACAGGAGGGACTATCCTATGGATCGTTTTCTGGAAGAGGTCGTCAAGAAGCGCAGCCGCACGATGGACGAGGTGATGTACTTTATCTCGCTGGTGATGATGGTCGTTTTTGCCATTCTGGCGCTGATGAACCTGATGGCGCTGCCGATGGGCGGCTTCAATCTGGTGGATATCTTCTTTACCCTGCTTTTCGGCGGTATGGCGGTGTATCTGTACTTCTTCCGCGACAGGCTGCGCACGGAGTATGAGTACACCTTCACCAATGGCTCCATCGACTTTGCGATGGTGTTCAATAACAGGAAGCGCAAGTCCCTGGGCAGCCTGAACGTGGCGAAGGTGGACGCCTTCGGTAAGGTGCAGAGCGGCTCCTTCCGCCGCCATACCAGCGGCAACGACGTCAAGCACCTGCGCTGGTTCCTCAACCGGGACGCCGAGCTGTACTACTTCGCCTTCTCCAAGGAAGGCAAGAAGTCTGTGATCGTCTTTGAGCCCAGTGAGGAGATGGTCGGCTACATCAAGCACTATCTGCCCTACGGCGCCCATCAGGAGAACTGATTTTCATGACGAATAAAAATGCGGCCGGAAAACCGACCGTCTATCTTGACAACAGCGCCACCACCCGTCCTTCGGATGCGGTGGTGGCTGCTATGCTGAATGTGCTTGAAAACAGCTGGCACAACCCCTCGGCGCTCTATCAGCCCGCCATGCAGGCGGAGAAGCTGATGACCGCCGCCAGGGAGACCTGCCTGAAGGCTGCGGGTGCGTCCGGGCATCGCCTGGTCTTTACCGCGGGCGGCACCGAGGCGGACAACCTGGCCATTCTGGGCTATATGCGAACGGTGCGCCGTCCCGGCCGCGTGCTGCTCTTTTCTGCGGAACACCCTGCTGTGCTCAACTGCCAGCAGGAGCTGGAGCGCATGGGCCACAAGGTGCAGCACATCCCCGTGACCCGCACGGGCGTGTGTGACCTGACGGCCCTGGAGGCCATGCTGGCGGAGGACGTTCACCTGATCACGCTCATGCAGGTCAACAACGAGGTCGGCGCCATCCAGCCCATTGAGGCTGTCGTGAAGCTGCGCGACCGCCTTTGCCCCAAGGCCGCCATCCACGTGGACGGTGTGCAGGGCTTTCTGCGCGTGCCGATGAACTTCGGCCGGCTGGGCATCCAGTCATACGCCTTCTCCGGCCACAAGATCCACGCCAGCAAGGGCGTGGGCGGGTTGATCATCCGCAAGGATCATCGTATTTCGCCCATCGTATTCGGCGGCGGCCAGGAGGGCGATCTGCGCTCCGGCACGGAGAACGTCCCCGGCGTCGTCGGCATGGGCGAGGCCGTCCGCACCTATCCGGCGGAGGGCTGTGCGCATATGGCGCAGATGAAGCGTCGCCTGTGGGAGGGCCTGCATGAGGTCGTCCCCACTGCAAAGATCAATGGCCCCGATCTGGACGACCCGGCCAGCGCACCCCATGTGCTGAACGTGAGCCTGCAGCCCGTCCGCAGCCAGACGATGCTCTTCGCCCTGGAGGGCGACGGCGTGTATGTGTCCGCCGGCAGCGCCTGTGCTGCCCACAAGCAGAAGGTGTCCGGCGTGCTGACGGCCATGGGTCTGAGTACTGCGGAGGCTGACTGCTCTCTGCGCTTCAGCCTTTGTCCCTCCGTTACGGCGGAGGAGATCGACTATACCATTCAGACGGTGAAAAAGCATTACGATATGCTCAAAGCATTTGTGAGAAGATAAAGGAGCCAGTCACATGCAAGAACTGCTGCTCGTCCGCTACGGCGAGATTTTCCTCAAGGGCCTGAACCGCCCCACCTTCATCCGCGCGCTGATCAAGCGTATCAAGCATGCCGTCAAGGATCTGGGCGGCACGGTCACGATGAATGACAGCCGCATTTTCGTTACCGGCTACGAGGATCAGGATGAGGTCATCCGCCGGGTGACGAAGGTTTTCGGCGTGCACAGCGTGTGCCCCGCCATCGAAATGGACAAGGCGGATTTCGAGGCCGTTGCGGCCCAGGCCGTGAAGATGATGGAGGGCCTGCAGGGTACCTTCAAGGTGTCCAGCCGCCGTTCCGACAAGCGCTATCCGCTGGACAGTCCCACCCTGAACGCCCAGATCGGCCACCGTATCCTCGTTGCCAACAAGGCGCTCTCCGTGGATGTGAAGAAGCCCGACCATGTGCTGAACGTGGAGATCCGCGATCATGCGTACCTGTATGTCAAGGTCGTGCCCGCAGTTGGCGGTATGCCCGTTGGCACCAACGGCCGCGCGACGCTGCTGCTCTCCGGCGGCATCGACAGCCCTGTGGCCGGCTGGATGATCGCCAAGCGCGGCGTACACATCAGTGCGGTGCACTTCCACAGCTATCCCTATACCTCTGACCGCGCCAAGGAAAAGGTGCTGGATCTGGCCCGCATCCTCTCCGAAAGCTGCTGCGGCATCCGTGTGCACATCGTGCCCTTCACCAAGATCCAGATGGAGATCCACGAGAAGTGCCCGGAGGAGTACACGACCCTCATCATGCGCCGCTTCATGATGCGCATCGCCGAGCGCGTGGCTCGCATCGAGAACGCGGAGGCGCTGATCACCGGCGAATCCATCGGCCAGGTGGCCAGCCAGACGATGACGGCCCTGGGCACCACGGATATGGTGGTGAACATGCCTGTATTCCGCCCGGTGATCGGCTTTGACAAGCGGGAGATCATCGACATTGCCGAGAAGATCGGCACGATGGAGACGTCGTCCCTGCCCTATGAGGACTGCTGCACGGTCTTTACGCCCCGGCATCCCGCGACCCATCCCAAGATGGATAAGATCCTGGAGGGCGAGAGCAGGCTGGACATGGAGGCCCTCATCCAGGAGGCCATCGACGGCATTGAAATTGTTTGCTGCTAAGCAAACGATTTCGATTACTATTCACTATTCACCAGCGAAGCGGCTTCACTATTCACTATTCACCAGCGAAGCGGCTTCACTATTCACTATTCACCAGCGAAGCGGCTTCACTATTCACTATTCACCAGCGAAGCGGCTTCACTATTCACTATTCACTGCCGGTGCTTTCTCTGCTAGCTGTGCGGGAATCTACCAGTAGTGAAAAGTGAATAATGAATAGTGAATAATGAATAATGAGGAGGCCTACGGCAACATATTCACCACCGCCATCAGCCCCAGGCCCGGCAGCCCCAGCGCACCCGTTGCCATCACGGAAAGGGGATTCATCCCCAGGTGCGGCAGGGGTAGCGCATTCCACCCCAACAACAGCATCAGCCCCATCACCCCATGCCGGAGCAGCCGCGCATGGGGCTTTTTCGGGTCATAACGCATACAAAGAAAATAGAGAATAAGGACAGCAATAACCAGCACAGCGATGTGCCCCAGGGGAAGGATGGTCATGGAATCACCTCCGGTACACAGCATATGCAGCATATTCGTGAAATTTCTGTCGATTTTTCCGGATGGAAGCGCTTTTACCCCCGGGAAGCCCTTGCCAAGCGCGCCTGAACGTGGTAAAATAATCGGGCAGGCTTATGTCCGCTGGGACAAAACATGCCCGCAAGGAGGCGCTGCAGATGCAGAACGGATTCGTACAGCTGATGCAGACCTTTGCGCCTGATCTGGCAGAGGAAATGGCGCTGCGGGCATTGGTGCTGGAGCGCGTTGCCTCCATGGCCCCGGTGGGCCGGAGACAGCTGGCTGTGCGCCTGGGCCTGACGGAGCGGGAGATCCGCTCGGCAGCCAACACCCTCAAGGAGGGCGGCTTCATCCGCTTTGACGCTGCAGGCATGGCCCTGACGGCCCGGGGCGAGGAGGTGCTGCCCCAGGTGCAGGCGCTGAACCGGGAGTTCCACGGCCTGACGGAGCTGGAGGAACAGCTGGCCGGGCTGCTTCGCGTCGACCGGGTGTGCATCGTCTCCGGAGACGCGGATCAGGACGAAAGCGTCAAGGTCGAGCTGGGCCGAACGGCTGCCTACCGTGTGCGGAGCCTTCTGCACCACGGCAGTACGCTGGCGGTGACCGGCGGCTCCACCATTGCGGCAACAGCACAGGCCATGCAGTCCCAGAACCCGCTGCGGGTGATGGTCGTCCCGGCCCGGGGCGGCTTCGGTCGGGCAGCAGTGGCAACGCAGGCCAACACCATCGCGGCGCAGATCGCCGGGCGGCTGGGCGGACATCACCGGATGATCCACCTGCCGGATCACATGGACGAGGCGGCCAAGCAGGAGATGCTTCGTTTGCCGGAGATCCGCGAGGTGATGGAGCTGATCCAGCGCGCGGACGTTATCCTCCACGGCATCGGCTGCGCGGAGGATAACATCCGGGAAACAAAGCTGTCTGCCTCCCAGGCGCGCCGGCTGCTGGAAGACGGTGCGGTGGGCGAGGCCTTCGGCTCCTACTTTGACCGGGAGGGTAAATGCCTGCTGGAGTCCTCCTCCATCGGCGTTGACCTTGCCCGACTGAGCCCGGGCAGCCGCATGATCGCGGTGGCGGCGGGCAAGCGCAAGGCAGAAGCCATCATGGCAGTGATGCGGCATGATCCCCATGCGCTACTCGTTACCGACGAGGGCGCGGCCCGGGAGATGCTCAGGCTGCTCAATACCTGATTTGTTCGCCGGTTCCGGCGTTCAGATATACCAACTCACTTTGACTTTTTTTGAAGGAGTGTGCATACCAATGGCCAAGAAGACGATTGACAGCCTGCAGGCTGCCGGCAAGCGCGTCCTCGTGCGCGTTGACTTCAATGTTCCCATGAAGGAAGGCAAGATCACCAACGACAAGCGTATCGTTGCCGCCCTGCCCACCATCAAGAAGCTGATCGCCGATGGCGCGAAGGTCATCCTGTGCAGCCACCTGGGCAAGCCGAAGAACGGCCCGGAAGAGAAGTTCTCCCTGGCGCCCGTTGCTGTCCGCCTGTCCGAGCTGCTGGGCCAGCCCGTCGTGTTCGCCAATGACGACACCGTCGTGGGCGAGAACGCCAAGGCTGCCGTTGCCGCCATGAAGGACGGCGACGTCGTGCTGCTGCAGAACACCCGCTTCCGCAAGGAAGAGACCAAGAACGTCGAGGCCTTCTCCAAGGAGCTGGCTTCCCTGGCTGACTGCTTCGTCTCCGATGCTTTCGGCTCCTGCCACCGCGCGCACTGCTCCACCGCGGGCGTGACCGAGTTCCTCAGCCCCAACGTTGCCGGCTACCTGATCGGCAAGGAGCTGGCCGTGATGGGCAAGGCCCTCGAGAACGCTGAGCGTCCCTTCGTGGCCATCCTGGGCGGCGCGAAGATCGAGGACAAGCTGAACGTCATCAACAACCTGATCGAGAAGGTCGACACCCTGATCATCGGCGGCGGCATGGCTTTCACCTTCCTGAAGGCCAAGGGCTACGAGATCGGCAACTCCCTGCTGGACGAGAGCAAGATCGACTACTGCAAGGACATGATGAAGAAGGCCGAGGAGAAGGGC
>JAFQEB010000047.1 GCA_017399225.1 Clostridia bacterium
GGAGTCGGAGCCCAGCAGGGTGTAACCCGGCACGCCGATGCGCTCCAGCTGCACCTGATGGCAGATGCCGTTGCCGGGCTTGGAGCAGTAGATGCCGTGCTTCTTGGCCACCGTCTGGATGAACTGGTGGTCGTCGGCGTTTTCAAAGCCGGTTTGCAGGGTGTTGTGGTCGATATAGGCGACAGACTTCTTGGTCTTCACGCGGTCCACGCCCATGGCCTCGAACTGCAGATACGCCATGGTGCCGGTGGAGTCCTGGGTGAGGGTCTGGTCGATGCGGATGGAGATCTCCGTGCCCGGGATCAGCTCGCCGGAGAGCAGGTGCGCGGAGAGGATCTTCTGTGTAAGATTCATAAGAGATGTTCCTCCTGTATACACGATAATACCCTCCTATCATAGCGGATAGGAGGGTTCATCGTCAACGGGTGAACGGCAAAAGAACATCAAAAAGGCAGAAGCACAGTGGCTTCTGCCGGAAGATCAGCCGTTGCTAGGCATGGTGTTCACATACTCCTGGAACAGGATATCCGCCTCCTCCTTGTCCTTTTCCAGTACCATATTACGGAAATAGCCAGCACCATCATATGGATCATACGTGCGAATACGTTTGATTTCGCCCGTGATGCTGTCAACTTCGACTGCATAGCCGACAATATTATCCTCCTGGTCAGGGTCAGTATCATACAGCCTAACCTTCCACACAGGGTTAGGTTCGTCGCCGATATATACTGCGTTTTGATAAACAGCCTGTCCATTGCCAATGGCCTCCACCGCCAAAGCCGCCGCCTCATCTTTGGATATGGCCCCCGGCGCGATATCCGGATAGCTGCTCAGTGTAAACCACAGAACCGTCCGTTTGGTGTCATAGTCCTCGCGGGCCAGAATTATTGCTTCACGATAGGCCCTGAGTACTTCCTGCGACCAATCGCCTTCATCGTCACCATATGCACTGCGATATGCACTGTTGATCTGCGATGGCAATGCACCCGCAACTGCACCGGGATGGCTGCTGCTGCCCAAGATCTCCCCTGCATCATTCAGATAAACCCAATATTCACAGGCAGTCAGTGCTGCCGGAGCGCCATTCTTCGGGAAATAGTCCACCGAGTAGTACATGCCGGGATACTCCCCATCCACATCGCCGTTGATATACTGCACGCCTGTTTGCTCATATACTTCCGGGTCATGCAGGTCAGAAGTATCGCCATAATGCTCCCGAATATACGCATCTGCAATGGCAATAGCCCACGCAGACGCATCCTCACCTTTATTCGGAATATGCTTCACCTTCTCCGGGATGAATCCAATGGCTACGCATACATCATCGAACCAGTTCTGCTGCTCCAGTGTCCATGCGGAAGGATTCTCTCCGAATTCCGCCTTGGCGATGGCCATAATGAGTTCTTCCTTGTAGTAGCCCTCGCCGACAGCCAGCATCTTGTCGATACTGTCGCGGGCATTCTCCGACAGCACGATGCCGTTCTCTTCCGCCAGTGCAACAAGCTCCAGCGTTTGTGCCACGGTGTAGGTATCGCCCGGAGTATCGCTCGCCATCGGCACGGCAAACTCGTCCACCACCTCGCGCCCGCTGAGCAGCACCGCCGCCACCGCTGTCGCCGACAGGAGCAGCAATCCAGCCGCAAGCAACAGTGCTACCGTCCGCTTGGAGACCGTCCGGCCCCGGTGCTGCTCATGGATGCGATTCATCACCCGCTGCTCGAACCATACGTCCTGTTCCAGGCCAGGAAGGGTTTTGTCCATCGCCCGGCGGAGGTTATTCTGCTTATTCATCCGCGTCATCTCCTTCCTCCAGCAGTCCGCGCAGACGGGTACGGGCCTTCTTCAGCCGCATGGATACGGCGGATATGCCGATACCCAGCGTCTGCGCCACCTCCCGGACCGACATGTTCTGGTAGTAGTAAAGCAGGATCACGTCCTTTTCCTTATCCGGCAGGCGCATCACGTCTTCAACGAGGCACAAATCCTCATTCATCGCGGCAGGATACATTTCCGCCAGCATATCCGGCGTTATGCTGCGATCCACCATTCGGCTCCACCAGGAGCGCCGCATACTCCGGCAAGTATTGACAGCGATGCGCATCAGCCAGGTTTTTTCGCTGCAATCGCCGCGAAAATCTGCCATTGCCCGGTAGGCCTTGACGAAGGTCTCCTGGACGGCGTCCTCCGCCAGGGATGCGTCCCGCAGCCATACGCAGCACATGCGCATCAGGTCGTTCTTGTATGCTGCCATCAATCGCCGCAGATGATCTTCATATGTATCGTGCAGATCCTTCACTTCCATCTGCATTCCTCCCTTCACCCATATTGACGCAGCCCAAGCGCCATATTTCAATTCCCGGCAAAAAAGTTCCCCCAGCGCTACCAACGCGCCGGGGGGATTCATACATCCGTTCTCCTTATCACTGCACCAGGTGGAAGCGCAGGAGGAAGCTTTCCAGGATCTCCTCCCATCCCTTGTCCACCGCCTGTTCGACCGTGTATTCACAGTTGCCGGGGTTGGTGCCGGTGTCCCGCATGACGGCAAAGTGCACCTCGATCCACTCGGGTGCGCCCTCGGGCAGCTTGTCCGACACGACGACGCTGCACAGGTAGCCCTTCTCGCTCTCCGGGTCGGCGAACTCCACAATGTCCGTCAGCACAAAGGGGATCTGCTCCTGCAGCCAGCTGATCCGCTCGTCCCCGGCGTATACGCCGCAGTTCCACAGGAATACATAGGGCTGCTCACCAAGGAGGGACTCCGCCACGATCTCCCAGGTGTCAAACCGGGGCGACACGGAGGCCGGATCCTCCAGCATACATTCGACATACCACCGGAGTGTATATGTGCCCTGCGCCGCATCGTGCTCCGCGCCCTGCAACGTCACCTTCACATATTCGCCCGGGCAGGCGCCCTCCACGACCGGTACGTTTTCACACAGCGGGCTGCGCTCCGCCAGGGCGGCTCCCGGCAGTGCCAGCAGGCAGCAGAGCAGCATAGAAATCAGCTTCCTGAACATACACGTTCCTCCCAAAATGCTCTTTTTTGTATTGTAGCACTTGCGCGGGCCGCCGTCAACGCCGGCTTTGTCCGCTTCCTTTCCTTGTCAGAAAGGAAATGCGCGATGCGTGTCGAACAGTATAGGAATAACGAATCTGCATCCTTGTCGGAAACCAGCAAAGGCGGTGACTTCATGATCTCTGTCATTATCCCCACCTACAACCGGCGCGAGCTGCTTCTGCGCGCCATCGACAGCGTCCTCCACCAGACCTATGCCGATATCGAGGTCATCGTGGTGGACGACGCCTCCACCGACGGCACGCAAACCGCCGTACTGGAGCTGCATGATGAGCGCGTGCGCTATGTGCGGCAGAGCGAGAACGCCGGGGCCTGCGCCGCCCGCAACCGGGGCGTCGATATGGCCCGGGGCGAGTACATCGCCTTCCAGGACAGCGACGACGTGTTCCACCCCGAGAAGCTGGAAAAGCAGCTGGCCTACCTGCTGGAGACCGGCGCGGACGTCACCGTCTGCGCGATGAACCGCGTGCGCCTGGGCGGCGCGTGGGAGGCCTTCCCCCCCATGGCGGAGAACCGTCCCCTGCCCTATCAGGAGCTGCTGCTGGAGAACCTCTGCAGCACCCAGTGCATCCTGGGCCGGGCCGAGGTCTTCCGCGAGGTGCGCTTTGATGAGGCGCTGCCCCGGCTGCAGGACTGGGATCTGATGCTGCGCATCGCAAGGCACTTCCGCGTCATGCTGGACGCCCGTCCGCTGGTGGACGTGTATCTCCAGGCGGACAGCATCTCCCAGCAGCCGCAAAAGCTGCTGGCGGCGCTGCGGCGGCTCTATGCCCGCTACCATGCCGATATCTGCGGTGAAAACGCGCTGATCGTCCGCGATGAGCGGGTGGATGTGCGCTGGCTGCGCAGCATCGTGGACGCTGCGGAGGGCTGCGGCGAGGATCCCTGGACGGCCGAAATGATGGAAAACGCCCCGGATTGGCTGTACCGCCGGGGGGAATCTGCCGGATATGCCCGCGTCCTCATCAGCGCCGGCGGCAGCCGCCCCCAGGGCTCCCTGACGCCGGACACGCTGGTGCTGGAGATGGAGCTGAAATACTTCACCCCCGGCCCCGGCACGCGCTATCTGCCCCTGCCGCTTTTGAAGGATGCGCTGCGCGGCTGTCCCCAGGGCGTGTCCTTTGACGGCAAATGGGCCGAGGCCGGGGCGGATCCCCTGCCCGCCGCCATCCGGGAGCTTTCCTTCCGCTTCGGCCCCCGCACCGCCTGGGACGTCCTCAGCGATGTGTACGGCGGCGCTGCCGTGGCCGCAGCCCTCTCCGCCACGGAGTTGACCCAGATGCACAAGTGGGCCGAGGCGCTGCAGGGCGCGGAGCTCCATGTGCGCACAGGCCCGGTCCGGAAGGTCGGCGTATACTATCACAGCCTGCGGGGCGGCGGCGTGCAGCAGACTGCTGCGGCACTGATCCGCCTGTGGTCCCGGATGGGCTATGAGATCACGCTGATCACCGCCTCGGAGCCCACGGAGGAGGATTATCCCCTGCCCGACACGGTGCAGCGCCATACGATCCCCGCCTTTGACCATATGAACCCCGATACCCGCCGCCGCCATGTGCTGGAAATGGTGCGCTGGGCCAAGACCTGCGACGTGCTGGTCTACCATGCCTGGGCCGATCCCATGGTGCTGTGGGATCTGCTGGCTGTACGCAGCGCCGGGACGCGCTTCATCGTTCACACCCACAGCGTATTCACCATGCCGCTGATGGAAAAGACGATGTTCGACCGCTTCATGTGCCTGCCGGACGTTTACGCCCTGGCGGACGGCGTCGTCACCCTTTCGGAGGTGGACAGGCAGTACTGGTCGCAGGTGAACGCCCGGGTCTACACCACGGTGAACCCGCTGACCTTCGACCCGAAAACGACCCCCGTCAACGAGCTGAAGGGCCGCACGATCCTCTGGGCCGGGCGGATCTCCCCGGAAAAGCGCCCCCTGGATGCCATTGCCGCCATGCGCCAGGTGATCCTCCATGTACCGGATGCAAAGCTCATCCTGCTGGGCGGCGGCGACGACGCGCTGACAGGCACCTTGCGCGGCAACATCATCGCCAACGGCCTGGCCGACCGGGTGGAGGTCGTGGGCTTCCATCAGGATACGGCAGAATACTACCGGCAGGCGGACGTTTTCCTGTGCACCAGCATGTACGAGGGCTTCAGCCTCACCATGGCGGAGGCTCAGACCCACGGCGTCCCCTGCGTGACCTATGATATGCCCTACCTGACCATATTGCAGGGCGGCGGCCATCTGTCCGTACGGCAGGGCGATACCCTTGCCGCCGGCAACGCACTGGTGCGTCTGTTGACGGACGCAGGGCTGCGCGCCGCCATGGGCAAAGCCGCCCGCGCCAATGTGGAGGAGCGCCTGGATATCGACCAGCGGGCCGTCTGGCAGCGCATCTTTGATGACCAGGTGCGGGCCCTGCCCCCCATGGTGCTGACCAACGCCCAGGCCACCATGCTGCGCACCCTCCGCGAGCATGTGGCCGCCGGACGGGTGCTCTCTGCCCAGAGCAGCCCTGCCGCGACCTACCAGACCGCCTTCGTCCCCCTGCCGGAAAAGGGCCCGGCAAAGACCCTGCGTAAAAAGACCGCAACCCTCCTGCAGGTGCTGCTCATTGAGGGCCCCGGAGGCGTACTGCGCGTACTGAAGGAACGAAAGGAGCAGAAGCATGAACACGCTTGACGCTATCGCCGCCCGCCGCAGCTACCGCGGCAAATACCATCCAACCCCCGTCCCCCGCGAGCACCTGACGGCCATCATGGAGGCCGGTCTGCGCGCGCCCTCGGGCTGCAACAAGCAGACTACCAGCCTTATCGCAGTGGATGATCCCGCCGTCCTGGCGCAGCTGCATCAGGTGATCCAGCCCCCCATCGGCAATACCGCCCCGGCCATGATCTGCGTGCTGACCCGGCCCATCATCGCCTACCGCGACCGCACCTACTATGTGCAGGACTACGCCGCCGCGATCGAGAACATGCTGCTGGCCATCGCCGATTTCGGCTACGAAAGCTGCTGGATCGAGGGTCATGTGACCGACGTGGATCGCATCGGCGACCAGATGGCGCGGATCCTGGGCGTACCGGAGGAATACCAGCTGGTGTGCTTCCTGCCCGTGGGCGTGGCCGCCGAGGACGTGAAGGCCCCCAGGAAGCTGCCGCTGGAGAGCCGCTACAGCTTCAACAAGTTCGACATGTGAACCTGCGAACGCATCAAAACAGCCGCGTCAGCTCTCTGACGCGGCGCGACGGACGCCCGGTCACGTGCGTCCTCAGACTGTCAAATACCCTCCAGGAGGTGTCGGAGGGCCCGCAGGCCCTCTGACTGTAATCGTATTCGGGGGAGTCTTCGACTCGTTTCCCTGCCGCCGGGGCGGGGCGTTCTTGGCTTTGCCAAGAACATACCTTACACGGAGGAGCGGCCGGGAGGGCCTTTCAGGCCCGACCAGCGACGGAGTGCAATCCTCGAAAAAGTGCCTAAAGCACTTTTTCGACACGCAGTGGACGCCCGGTCACGTGCGTCCTCTTTTTGTCCATTTGATTTTCTGAATGAGCCCGATGATCTGCCCGGACAACACCACCGTCAGCAGCGAATAGGCCAGCTTCGTCAGGGGAATGTAGCTCAGGGACAGGCCCAGCACCAGCGCATCGGTGAAGAGGTAGATCCACTGCACGCCCAGGCCAGTCAGCTTGCTCAGGGCCATGGCCAGGGCGTCGTCACCGCCGGGCGCGCCGCCCATGCGCACGCACAGGCCCGCCCCCACGCCGATGAACGCCGCGCCAGCCACCGCCGACCACAGGGGCGAGGAGATCAGCCCCGGCCACAGGGGCGCGAAGGGCTCCAGCAGCGCGTAGAACACCGAGTACGCCGCGCCGCACAGCGCTGAATATGCCAGAAAGCCCTTACCCAGCGTCCGCCATCCGATCAGGTAGCACAGCGCGTTCAGCACGAAGGCTGATGCCGCCGGGGAAATATGCAGCCAGTGGTCGATCAGCAGGGTCGCGCCCAGCACGCCGCCCTCGGTGACGTCGGCAAAGGCGTGGATGTTGCACAAGCCCACCGCCTGGATAAAGGCGCCCAGGAGCGCCAGGGCAATGCGGACAGGGGTTTTCATCGGCGGGCCTCCTTTCGGTATGCTGCACCCTATCGTAGCCCGGGAGGGGCATTTTGTCAAGCGCGGGATGGTTTTCCAGGACGCATCCGTTGTATTTCCAGAAAGGTGGAATCCAAAGATGAAGAAGCCGCTGCTCGCCCTGCTGGCGCTTTTGTGCCTGACCCTGCCCGCCTGGGCGGAAGAAACCGGGCGCACGGTGATCCTCCCGGAGGGTACGACGGATATCCCGCGGGAAGCCTACGCCCACAACACCGTCATCACCGATCTGTACCTGCCTGCGAGCCTTCAGACGGTGCACGGCGAGCCGCTGACGCGGAGCTGGTCGTTCTCGCTGGTGTACGGTGGCAACAACTGGCACAGCCAGGAGTACAAGCTGGTGCTCCATGCTCCGGCGGGGACGGATGCGGCTCAGTTTGCCCAGCGCAGCGGCCTGCCCTACGTCATCGAGGACGCGCGGGGCGGCACCGACCGGGCTGCCGTGGCCGACTGGGTGCAATCGGCGCTGGACGGCCAGTACCCCGGCGCGCAGGTCTGCGAAAACCGCATCGGCCTGCCCGCCGTGGCCTACAGCGCGGACACGGTGCTGGCGGCCATCCGACTGCCGGACGGGATGCTGACCCTGTGCCTCTTTGGTCGCACGGGCGACGCCCTCACCCTGCGCTGGCGCAATGACGAGCTGCTCTCCCAGGCGCAGGAGCAGACCTGGACAAACGAGGGCGCGCGCTGGACGGGCGGCTACGTCCCCCATGAGATGTGGCTGCGCGGCGATACGCTGAGCCTGGCGGTGCAGCTGCGCGAAAACCTGACGCTGAGCGCGGACTTCCACCGGCGCGATGGCATATGGACGCTGACCGAAATGCGTCTCCTGGAGGACAACGGCGTTTACTGGCATACGCCGGTCATCCTGCGCCTGACGGAGGACATGCTGGCCCCGGGCATTGATCTGGCATACTGGGCGCCCATCGTCTGGGGCGAAGGCGATGAATGAAACATCGCGCAGGAGGTACCATCCTGCAAAATTTCCGTTTCCCTGCCAATTTCTGAAACACTTCGGACATTTCGTGCGTTATTATTGACAGATGGAATCCTGAAAGGATGTGTCTCATGAAGAGATTGCTGCTCACCCTGCTGGCGCTTTTGTGCCTGACCCTACCCGCCTGGGCGGAGGACGCCCTCGTCATCGACGGCGTGACCTTCTCTGCCGACGGCACGGCGCTGATCGCATACCCGGCGGACAAGACCGACGCGCACTACACCGTCCCGGACGGCGTGGTGACGATCGGCGATGGCGCGTTCTTCCAGAACGAGCACATCACCGGCGTCACGTTCCCGGCCAGCCTGCGGCATATCGGCGTGGCGGCGTTCCAGTACTGCTCGAACCTGACGGAGATGGAAATGCACTACCGCGTCCAGACGCTGGGGCAGGGCGCCTTTGTCGGAACGAATCTGACAACACTGTCCATCCCCACCTCCACGTCCGATCTGCCGGAGGAGCTGCTGATGGACATGCCCCGCCTGACGGACGTGTACCTCTCCAATTCCGTCAAGACCGTGGGCGGCAAAACGCCGGCGGAGGGCGCGGATTTCTCCCTCGTCAGCGACGACCCGGCGGTGGTGCTTCATGCGCCGCCCTACTCCGAGGCGGAGAAGATCGTCCGCGCCTCCGGGCATGCGTATGTGATCGATGCGTGGGGGACGTACACCTCCACCCAGGACGTCGCCGCGGAATGCCTCGCCGCCCTGCCGGAGGACTGGCTGGAATCCGCCGACTGGACAGTCGTCACCGATCAGCACGGCCGCCCCATGCTCACCTACAGCGCGGAGGAGGCCTTTGCGCTGGTCACCGACGGCGCGCTCATGCGCCTGGTCTGCTTTTACTACGATCGGGGCGAATGGGACTGGTACGGCTGTGCCGACGAGCCCCTCTTCGGCGTGGAGGAGGGCCTTGTCCCCCTGAACATGTTCCTGACGGAGGACACGCTGACCTTCTTCATGGGCTGGGGCGAAAAGGCCGTGGAGATCAAGGCGGTGTACGATGTCAACGACTGGGACGAATGGTTCGTGACGGAATCGACCATCCTCGTGCCGGATCAGGGCGGCTACAGCCCGGAGAGCACCACCGTCTATGAGACCCCGCAGCTCCTGTACAGCTTCGCGCTGGTGCAGGGCGAGCAGGAGCCCGTCGTCATCGAGGGCAATACCCTCGTGTACTACCCCGAAAGCCGCACCGACGCCCACTACGTCGTGCCGGAGGGCGTCGAGATCATCGGCGAAGACGCCTTCTCGGGAAACCCGTACCTCATCCGCGTCACCCTGCCGGAAAGCCTGCGGGGCATTGAGGAGGGGGCCTTCGCCTACTGCCAGAACCTGCGCGTGGTGGACATGCCCTCCACCCTGGAATACCTGGGCGGCGCCGCCTTTGAGTGCACCTCGCTGGAGAGCATCACCTTCCCCGAGGGCCTGACGGAGATCGGCGGGGCGGCCTTCTCTGCCTCCGGGGTCGGCGGGACGATCGTCATTCCCGAGGGCGTGACCGATATCGGCTATGACTGCTTCTGCTTCGGCCACGGCATCACCGACATGTACCTGCCCGCCAGTTTGCAGACCATCGGCGGGATGACCTTCCGGGAGGGCGCGACCTTCTGGGATATGTGGGGCTTCAACAGCGTCAACGAGGGCGAGACGCACATGACCGTCCACGCCCCTGCAGGGACGGATGCGGCCCTGATCGCTCAGTGGAGCGGCGAGCCCTACGTCATCGAGGACGCCCGCGGTGGCACCGACCTGCCGGCCATGACGGCCTGGGTGCAGTCCGCGCTGGACAGCGAATTCCCCGGCGCGGTGGTCGTCGAGAACCACTATGGCTTCCCCCTGGTGACCTACAGCGCGGACACCGTGTTTGCCTTCGCCGTGCTGGAAACCCCCGGCCCGCGCGTGAGCGCCTTCGAGGGGCTGCTGTGCTGCTTCGACCGGGCGGGCGATAAATTGACCCTGCGCTGGGTGAACCGGGAGATCCGCCCCATCCGCTACTGCCGCGCCTGGGATGAGCTGGACACGCCCATCATCCTGGAGCTGCGGGGGGATGAGCTGTACCTGGGCCTGCGGGGCGACGAGGAAAGCGCCGTGTTCCTGACCTTCACGGGCGAGGATTTCCGCCTGACGGAGCTGGAAAGCTGCTGCTGGGAATCCGATACCGGCGGCCCGCCTGCCTTCTGGGCGACAGTGCTGCGCCTCCCCGTGACGGGCGGCACACCCCTGCGCGACTTCGACCCGGTGGTCATCACCCCGCGTCCGCATCGGGTGCCGGGGGCCATCTTCGAGGACAACACGGTTCTGCTGCCAATGTGGGAGATCGTGCAGAGCCTCCCCTGCTACCCCGTCAGCACGAGCTTCACCGAGGGCACCTGCCGGTTTGAGCTGGGCGGCGCGGAGTACCTGCTGGACGAGCAGGCCATGACCCTGACCGTATACGGCGAGGAGGACAACCTCATCCTGCCCGCGCCGGGGGCGGAGGGCTTCCGGAGCGAGATGATCGACGGCCGCTGGATGGTGGACACGAATACGGTCTACTGCACCTTCCGCAGCTTCCTGAACTGCCCGATCGTCATCGACGTCAATTATGAGAACGAGATCGTCACCATCGCCTGCCCATAACGCAGTCTGGCCGGGTTTGCATTGCCTGACGTCCGGCCGATATGCTATACTGATGGTATCCATTCAACAAAGGAGGCCTGCCCGATGAAGAGATTCGGCGTCTGGCTGCTGTGCCTGCTGCTGGCCCTGCCCTGTATCGCCGGAGCAGAGGAGCCGCATCTGCTGACCGGAAACACCAACGAGGGCTCCTGCCGTTCCCTCACGGGCGAGGTGCTGCTGGCCGTCGTGTTTGTCTCCACGCCCCAGGCGCAGTGGGAGGCCGAGGCCCAGGAAGCCTTCCGGCGGGAGGCAGAGGCTGCCGCCGCCCATCTGGAGCAGGAGGCCGCCGCCTATGGCGCACAGCTTTCCCTGCAGCCCCGTTTCCTGACCACCTTCACCCATGAGGACTACACCATTGAAAACGCCCGCCCCTGGGCAGAGGAGACGCTGAACGGCGTTCCCTCGCTGGCGATGGCCCGGAAGCTGACGGCACTGGAGGAGCTGCCGGTGCTGCTCTGCCTGCCCGGCAGCGGACGCTGCATGGCCTACAGCGCCTGGGACGCCGATGCGGAATTCGCCGTCCTCTATTCGGATGCGGACGCAGGCGCCATCCGCCATGAGCTGCTGCACCTCTACGGCGCACAGGATTATTACATCCACGATGAGGTGAAGGCCGCCGCGCAGAAGCTTTTCCCCGCCAGCATCATGATGGACGATGACGCCGCGAACCTGGTGGACAGCTTCACCGCCTGCTGCATCGGCTGGCTGACGGAGCCGGATGACGCGGCCGCGCTGTTTATGGCAGAAACGGCCCACCTGACCCAGAACTCCCTGGATGAGGCGCTGGAAGCGGCGCTCTACACCGGCTACACCACCGTGGAGACCGATGACGGGGTGTACACCGGCACGATGCTGGAGGGCCTGTTCCACGGCGAGGGCACCTTCCGCTGGGCGGACGGCACCACCTACACCGGACAGTGGCAAAACGGCCTGCGCCACGGCACGGGCACCCTCGTCTGGGCCGAGGGGAGCAGTTACACCGGCAGTTTCGTCCGGGGAGAACGCAGCGGCACAGGCGTCTACACCTGGCCGGACGGCACCAGCTACACCGGCAATTTCGTAAACGGGGAGCGCACCGGCCATGGCGTCCTCCGCTGGCCGGACGGCGTGGTATATACCGGCGATTTCGTGAACGGCTCCTATACCGGCAAGGGCGTGCTTACCTATCCGGACTTCTACACCTATACCGGTGACTTCCTGCAGGATGAGATGACCGGCACGGGCGTTTTCACCTGGGCGGACGGCAGCTGCCATACCGGCGGCTTCCTGGACGGTTTCCCCCATGGCCGGGGCGTATTCATCGACCCGGACGGCAGCGTCACCACCGGCGTCTGGGAATACGGCATCCTGACAGAATAACCAAACGCCGGCCCGGCGATCAAACCGGGTCGGCGTCGTTTACTTGCAGCAAGTGCCTGTGACGCCTCTTTGCGGCTTGCCCTCTCCAATACATGCCGAAAAATCTGTACAGCGGCGCTCCTGCCAGGAGGGATGATGTAGGGAAAAAGTTATCCTTCACATCGTATAATGGACGCGACAAACTTGAATTTGACGCGCCGAAAGGCTCTCCCTCCGGGAGAGCTGTCAGCGTCAGCTGACTGAGAGGGCCATTGCCGCAGGACATGCTAACAGCATAGAGGCGCGTCTGCGGACGCGCAGAACCCTCTCACCCGCTCACGCGGGAGCTCTCCCAAAGGGAGAGCCTTTGGATATGGTAAATCTCAGCTTTATAGGAACTTGTCAGATCCTTTGCAGGTTATCCTTCGGGTCGCTCGCGCATTCTCCCTCAGTCTCCGCGCAAGCGCGGAGCCAGCATACGCCTCCGCTTCGCTCCGGAACCTTTGCCCGCTCCGGGCAACTCCCCACCGGGGAGCCGGTTCCTCCCGGAGGGAGCCTTTTGGCTGCTTTAACCCGCAGCCTGCAAAGGAAAGTACAGCAAGCATATCGCCAGCCCCCAGCGGCTGCAGTACAGCCCGCAAAGGAAATGTAGCGGCGAATTTGCAGAGGTTTGCTTCCGCGTTAGCGGAAATTCAGAGCAAACCTCTGCAACCCGA
>JAFQEB010000048.1 GCA_017399225.1 Clostridia bacterium
CCAGACGGTTCGGGTTCGCGCGCAGCTCCATGGTCTCTGCCTGCAGCAGCACCATCTCCAGCAGCTCATCGACGCCCTCGCCGGTGTGGGCGGAAACGGGCACCACGATGGTGTCGCCGCCCCAGTCCTCGCAGACGATGCCGTAGTTGGTCAGATCCTGTTTGACGCGCTCGGGGTTGGCCTCGGGCTTATCCATCTTGGTCACAGCCACGATCATGGGCACTTCAGCGGCCTTGGCATGGTTGATGGACTCGACGGTCTGGGGCATGACGGAGTCGTCCGCCGCCACGACCAGGATGGCGATATCGGTAGCCTGGGTGCCGCGGGCACGCATGGCGGTGAAGGCCTCGTGACCGGGAGTATCCAGGAAGGTGATCTGACGGTCGTCGTCCACCTTGACGGTGTAGGCGCCGATGTGCTGGGTGATGCCGCCGGCCTCGCCCGCAGTGACGCGGCTCTTGCGGATGTAGTCCAGCAGGCTGGTCTTGCCGTGGTCGACGTGGCCCATGATGGTCACGACGGGAGGACGGGCCATCAGGTTCTCGTCGGTATCCTCGAAGTCTTCGGCAATCAGCTGATCCTCAGCGGTCTGCTCGGCCTTCTTCTCCAGGGTGATCTCGAAGTCCGCGCACACCAGGGCGGCGGTGTCGAAGTCGATCTCGGAGTTGATGGTGGCCATGTTGCCCAGCAGGAACAGCTTCTTGATGATCTCGCCGGAGGTTTTGCCGATCTTCTCGCACAGGTCGCGTACGATGATGGTATCGCCGGACATGTAGGCGGTCTCGATCTTGATGGGCGCCATCATCTGCTGCGCGGAAGGCTTCTTGCGGGCCTTCTTGCCGCCGCGGACGACGTCGTCATCATATCCGGAGTAGCCCGCGTCACGGGAGAGCTGCTTGCGGTTGCGGGCCACATGCTCCGGATCGTGCTGGCGGACGTAATTCTTCTTGTTGGGATCGTAGTTGGAGACGCGCTCCTTGCCCATGGCAGGCGCCATCTCAGGCGCTGCAGCCTTGGGACGGCCCATACCGCCGCCCATGGGACGGCCTGCACCGCCCTGGGGGCGCTGGCCGAAGCCGCCCTGACCACCCTGGGGACGGGGCTGGAAACCGCCCTGGCCCTGGGGACGCGCACCGGGAGCACCCGCACCCTGGGGACGGGGCTGGAACGTGCCGTTGGCCGGACGGCCATAGGGGCCCTGGGGACGCTGGCCCTGGGCAGGCGCACCCTGGGGATTCACAGGACGGCCATAGGGGCCCTGGGGATTGACCGGACGGCCGTAGGGACCCTGGGGGCGCTGACCCTGGGCGCCCTGGGGATTCACAGGACGGCCGTAGGGGCCCTGGGGACGCTGACCCTGCTGCACCGGCGCACCCTGCTGGGGACGGGGCTGCACGGGCCGCGGCGGACGGATCACGTTGGGCGCCAGGCCTACGGGCTTCTGGGGCGCCACATCGCCCGGACGGCTGATGATCTGGCCGATGGCGGGCTTCTTGGACTCCTCGGGCTTGACAGGCTTGGGCTCCGCCTTCACCTCAGCGGGCTTCTCCACGGGCTTGGGAGCCTCGACGGACTTCTCCTCTGCCTTGGGCGCTTCCGCAGGCTTCTCGGCCTTGGGCGCCTCCGCCTTCTTCTCGGGCTGGGCGGGCTTCTCCTCCGCCTTTACCTCGGCAGGCTTCTCCTGCTTCGGGGCACGGGGCTTCGCAGCCTCAGCGGGCTTCTCAGCCTTGGGCGCTTCCGCAGGGGCCTCAGCCTTGGCCTTTGCCTTGGCAGCCTCTGCTTCCGCGGCAGCCAGCTGAGCCTTCTCATCCGCGTCCAGCATGACGTAGGCCTTGGACTGGTCGGACAGCTTCTTCTGCTGCTCGACGCGCTTCATTTCGGCTTCCTTCTCTTCATTGGCCTTGACAAAGCCGCTCTCCAGGGCCTTGAGGGACTGCAGCAGGCCCTCGGCGCTCTTGCGCATACGGGACGCATCCTCCCGAACCTTGGTTGCCTCGGCAGCCAGCTCTCTGGTAGCATCCTTCAGTTTCACTTTCGTCATTCGACGCTTGCACCCCCGCTATGTTTTGGCAATTTCGTTAGTTTCATCTTTCGTGGGCCGGAGGTCTCCGGCTTGAGCGAAAGCTGTTGTCTTATCTGATCGGCCAGCCCTCCCTTGAGGACGGCCATGGCGACGCCGGGCTTGCCGGTCGCCTCGTGCAGCAGCCCCTCCGGGAGGAGCGCTGCCTCCAGGCCTGCGTTTTCACACACGCCGTGGTATTTTTCCTGCGTGGCCTTCGATGCGCCGCTGTCAAGCAGCAGCACCCCGCAGTTTCCGGCCCGGATGGTCTTCATGCAGCCATCCTCGCCGAACACTGCCTGCCGTGCTCTGACACACAGCCCCATCAGCCCCCGCAGCTTGTTTACCTGCTGCTCTGTCACCTTCAGGTCGCCTCCGGTTCCGGGGCAGGCAGGTGCTTGAGCTCATACTGCAGGGCCGCCGCAACCTCCTCGGTCATGCGAACCTCCAGCTGACGCTCCAGCTGCTTCTGCTTGATTGCCCGCGTCAGACAGCTTTCCTGACGGCATACATATGCGCCGCGGCCGGGCTTCTTGCCCACCGGATCCATGGAGAGGCTTCCATCGGGCGCACGCACCACGCGGATCAGCTCCCGCTTAGGCTTGCTTTCCCGGCAGCCCACGCACATACGCAGGGGAATCTTCTTCGGCTTCATGGTCTATCGCCTCCCTGACGGCTGCGCTTACAGCGTATCGTCGTCGCCCTCGGGCAGGCTGAAGTCATCGAAGGTGGTGAAGTCGCCCTCGATCACGGGCAGCTCCTCCGCCGCTTCCTCCGCGCCCATCTGCTCGGCGTACTGGCTCTGGGACTTGATGTCGATCTTCCAGCCGGTGAGCTTGGCGGCCAGGCGGGCATTTTGGCCTTCCTTGCCGATGGCCAGGGACAGCTGATTGTCCGGCACGACCACGATGCAGGAGCGGGCGCCGCTGGCCTCGGTGTAGACCGCGCGGACGTTGGCGGGGTTCAGGGCATTGGCGATGAACTCAGCCGGATCCTCGCTCCACTTGATGATGTCGATCTTCTCGCCCTTGAGCTCGTTCACAACGCGGTCAACGCGGCTGCCGCGCTGGCCCACGCAGGAGCCGACGGGGTCGATCTGGATCTCGTTGGAGTGAACCGCCATCTTGGTGCGGCTGCCGGCCTCGCGGGCGATGGCCTTGATGGTCACGTCGCCGGCGGCGATTTC
>JAFQEB010000049.1 GCA_017399225.1 Clostridia bacterium
GCCTTGCACCGCTGGTACTTTTGCCAGTCATGTAGGGTCGCATATTGGCCTTTCGCAGGTCGTGCGTGATGTGGTCATTAGCCACCTCGTTCATCCCTGAACGATGACTTTATTATAGTCAAAAGTCAAAGAAAGTCAATAGGTTTTTGCGTAAATTCTAAAATTTTTTTACAGACCCCTGGGGCCCCGAATTTCGCAGAATTTCACGCGAGAGGGGACGGCGGTCGCTTACCCGTCATGCCCAGGGATCTGATCCCCTTTGGGGCGCACACTTCCCCACGGCGAAGTGGGAAAGCCGACCTCGGCAGTCGGGATTGCCAGCCCCAAGGCTGTGCCTCGGCGTGGCGGCGTGCGGCGGCAACGGGCGGTTGGCGCGGGTGCTGACTACCCGGGTCTGCTGGAGGGTTCCTGCCGGGACGCCATCGCTGCCCTGGCCGACCTGATCGCCGACCCTTACAGCGTCTCCGAGGGCGCGGTTTTCACCGACGAACCCTCCGGCAAGCTGACGCTGGTGTACGGCGTGGCCCACCTCTACGATCCCCGCGACGTGCACCACGCTCTGGACGAGGCCATCCGCGTGACCAGGCCCGGCGGCGTGATTCTCACGGCGTTCCTGTCCGTGCACGCGATCCTCTTCAACAGCTACCTGAACGGATGTCTCCTGGCTGGCCGTAAGGAGAATTTAGGCGATGACGGCCGCATCCGCCACTTTGAGGAGCAACTTTTCACCGGCTACGACATCGCTGAGTTCGAGGCGCTGTTTGCGGGCAAGCATGTGCAGCACCTCGTCACCGCCGCAGCAGACAGCATTCTTGAGCTGGCTGAGGAACGCTGCAACTTCGCCATGTCCGACGAGAAATTCCCCGCCTTTGCCACCCATCTCCTGGTCACCTGCGAAGTCCGCGAGCTGCTGGGCTGCTCCAGCCATCTGCTCCACATCTGCCGGAAGGAGTGATCCCATGCCCATCCGCCAGCTTCCCCCCGCCAACCTCGCCCGCATCGCGGAGTTCGAGGTCTTCAACTACCGGCTGATTTTCTATCCCAACTTCCGCAGCGGCGAATTCTACTTTGACAAAATGATTGTGCCGAACCTGATGCCGCTAAGCGCTGACTTCATCCCAAGCATCCTCGTCTACGACGACGGCGTGGTGAAGGGCTTCCTGCACTACGGCGGCGATGAAGTACGCCGATTGTATGTGGAGCCGGTGATGCAGAGTCAGGGCATCGGCGCGGCCCTGCTGGAATATGCCATCCGCGAACTGAATGGAAAGCGCCTCTGGGTGCTGGAAAAGAACCCGCGGGCGATCGCCTTCTACCAGCAGCACGCCTTCCGCGTGACGGAGGAGCGCAGGTTGGAGGAGGGGACGGAGGAATACCTCGTCAGGCTGGAAAGAGAATAACCAAAGTTTTCCCACTCAACACCAAACAATCTTTGCGGGAACAAATTGTGTGATTTGTGGAGAAACACCCCTTGACAAAGTGAATCACAGAAAGCCTACCTGACCTCGTATGCGGCAGACCACGGCTTCACCCATTGCCGGCACTACACAGATGATGGCTTCAGCGGCGGCAACTTCGAACGCCCTGGATGGAAGCAGCTCATTGCGGACATTGATGCAGGCTTGGTCGGTGTGGTGATCGCAAAAGACCTGAGCCGCATTGGACGCGATTACATCCAGACCGGCTTCTACACCGAGGTGTACTTCCGGCGCAAGGGTGTGCGGTTCATCGCCATTGGCAATGGCGTGGACACGGTGAACCCCATCAGTAGCGAGTTTGCCCCCTTCATGAACGTGCTGAACGAGATGTACCTGCGGGAACAGTCGAAAAAGATGCGCACATTTTTCCGGCAGCGGGGCAACAGCGGAAAGCCGACAAATACGCTGTGCGTGTACGGCTACCGGAAAGACCCGGCAGACAAGAA
>JAFQEB010000050.1 GCA_017399225.1 Clostridia bacterium
AGCATTGTGTTGGTGGAGCAGCCCAGGGCCATGTCAACGGTTTCGGCGTTGTTGAAGGCGGCGGGGGTCATGATGTCGCGGGGGCGGATGTTCTTCTCTACCAGCTGCATGATCTGCATGCCGGCGTGCTTGGCCAGGCGGATGCGGGTGCTCAGCGGCGCAGGAATGGTGCCGTTGCCGGGCAGCGCCATGCCCAGGGCCTCACACAGGCAGTTCATGGAGTTGGCAGTGTACATGCCCGAGCAGCTGCCGCAGGAGGGGCAGGCGTTCTCCTCGTAATTCAGCACGCCTGCTTCGTCCAGAATGCCGGCCTTGTAGGCGCCCACAGCCTCGAACATGTGGCTCAGGCAGGTACGGCGGCCATCGTTCAGGTGACCGGCCAGCATCGGGCCGCCGGAGCAGAAGATGGTCGGGATGTTCAGTCGGGCCGCGGCCATCAGCAGGCCGGGAACGTTCTTGTCGCAGTTGGGCACCATGACCAGGCCGTCAAACTGGTGGGCGATGGCCATGGCTTCAGTGGAATCGGCGATCAGATCACGGGTGACGAGGGAGTACTTCATGCCCACATGGCCCATGGCGATGCCGTCGCACACCGCGATGGCCGGGAACATGATGGGCGTGCCGCCTGACGCGCGGACGCCGGCTTTCACGGCCTCGGTGATCTTGTCCAGGTTCATGTGGCCGGGCACGATCTCGTTGTAGGAGGACACCACACCGATCAGCGGCTTGCGGATCTCCTCGTCGGTATAGCCCAGGGCATACAGCAGAGAGCGGTTCGGGGCGCGCTCCACGCCGATCTTGATGTTGTTGGAATTCATAAATGTCAGCCTCCTGTGGAAGGTGGATTGTGTGTTGACACGGCAGCTTGGTCATGCCCGCGCTGCGGTGGTGAAAGGTAGGGCAGGGGTTGGCTGCCCTACACAGGAATTTCTCATAGCCCGCGCGATGAGCGCGCGGTAGGACGACTTAAGTTTCAGGCGCAAGTTTTACGCGCGTGTACTCAAACCGAAGGCGCGCAACTCAATCGCGGGAAAGTCCAGACGAAGTCTGGTTAGTTGCTGGCGTTGTCCAGATTGTTGTCGTTCTTCCACAGCATCTGGGAGCGCAGCTGCTCGCCGACGACCTCCATCTCGTGCTTGGCCAGGATGGCGCGGCGGCTGTTGAAGTAGCAGCGGCCGGTCTTGTTCTCGGCGATCCACTTGCCGGCGAAGGTGCCGTCCTGGATGTCGTTCAGCACAGCCTTCATGTTGGCCTTGGTCTGCTCGTAGGGCAGCACGCGGGGGCCGGAGACATACTCGCCGTACTCAGCGGTATCGGAGATGGAGTAGTTCATCGCAGCGACGCCGCCCTTGTTGATCAGGTCGATGATCAGCTTCATCTCGTGGATGCACTCGAAGTAGGCGTTCTCGGGCTGGTAGCCGGCCTCGACCAGGGTCTCGAAGCCGCAGCGCATCAGTTCGACCACGCCGCCGCACAGCACGGCCTGCTCGCCGAACAGGTCGGTCTCGGTCTCTTCGTTCATCGTGGTCTGCATGATGCCCGCGCGGGCGCCGCCGATACCGGCGATGTAAGCCAGGGCGATGTCCCAGGCCTTGCCGGAAGCGTCCTGCTCAACGGCGACCAGGCAGGGCACGCCCTTGCCGGCGACGTACTGGCTGCGGACGGTGTGGCCGGGGCCCTTGGGGGCAGCCATGAACACGTCCACGCCGGCGGGAGGCGCGATCAGCTTGTAGCGGATGTTGAAGCCGTGGGCGAAGGCGATGGCCTTGCCCTCGGTCAGGTAGGGCAGGATGTCCTGGTTGAACATGTCGGCCTGCTTCTCGTCGTTGATGAGGATCATGATGATGTCGGCCTTCTTGGTCAGCTCCGGAACGGTCATGACCTCGAAGCCGTCCTTCTCAGCCACAGGCCAGGACTTGCCGCCCTTGCGCAGGCCGATGATGACGTTCACGCCGGAGTCGCGCAGGTTCAGCGCATGGGCGTGGCCCTGGGAGCCGTAGCCAACGATGCCGACCACCTTGCCGTCGAGCTTGCCCAGATCACAGTCCTTCTCGTAATACATTTTTGCCATAGTCGTATTCTCCCTTCATTTTTGTCTGTTCGTCAATGGTGAACTGTCCGCGCTCGAGGGCAACCATGCCGGTGCGGACGAGCTCGAGTATTCCAAACTCCTTGAGGAGATTCTGGATGGCTTCAGCCTTGCTTTCATCGCCGATGACGGCAAGGGTCAGGGATGCGACCGACACGTCGATGATGGACGCGCGGAAGATGTTGGCGATCTGGATGACCTCGTTGCGGGTCACCGCGGAATCGGCCTTCACTTTGATGAGCACCAGCTCGCGGCGGATGGCGTGCTCGGGTACCAGCGTCTTGACGCTATGCACGCAGATCAGCTTGCGCAGCTGGGAGGCGATCAGGCGGGTCTGGTTTTCATCCGCCAGGATCTCGATGGTGATGCGGGATACCTTGGGGTCATCCGTTGTACCCACGGCCAGGGACTCGATGTTGTAGCCCTTGCCGGAGAACAGCCGCGCCACCCGGGAAAGGACGCCGGACTCGTTGTCTACCAGCACGGCCAGGGTTTTGCGTTCTGAATTGGACATTGGGTCAGCTCCTTTCTCAAGAATTCAGCATAAAGTCGGTGATGTGGCTGCCGCCGCCGACCATGGGACGCACCTTCTCGTCCATGTCGATCACGCAGTCGATCACGTAACCGTGGCCGCAGGAGAGTGCCTCGTGCAGGGCTTCCTCCAGGTCTTCCACCGTGGTGACCCGCTTGCCGGAGAGGCCGTAGGCTTCCGCCAGCTTCACGAAATCCGGCGCGCGGTCAAGGGTGGTGGAGGCGAAGCGCTTGTTGTAGATCAGCGTCTGCCACTGGCGCACCATGCCGAGGGTGCCGTTGTTGAACACCACGTTGATGATGGGCAGTTTGTAGTAGGATTCGGTGGCCAGCTCGTTGCAGTTCATACGGAAGCCGCCGTCGCCGGTGACGTGCAATACGCACTTGTCCGGGTGGCTGACCTGCGCGCCGATGGCAGCGCCCAGGCCGAAGCCCATCGTGCCGAAGCCGCCGCTGGTCAGCAGCTGACCGGGATAATCAAAGTGGAAGTGCTGGATGGCCCACATCTGATGCTGGCCCACGTCGGTGGAGACGATGGTGTCCTGGGGGCAGATGCGTGCGATGGAGGACAGCACCTGCTGGGGAGTCAGGTGATCGGTGGCCTCGTCGTACTCGGTCTCCGTCTTGAAGGAGAAAACATACTGCATCCACTCGTCGTGATTCATGGGCTGGACGCGCTCCAGCAGCAGCTCCAGCACCCGCTTGCAGTCGCCCACGATGTGGTGGTCGGTCTGCACGTTCTTGTTGATCTCCGATCGGTCGATGTCGATCTGCACGATCTTCGCGTTCTGCGCGAAGGTGGAGGGCTTCAGGGCCACGCGGTCGGAGAAGCGGCAGCCCAGGGCGATCAGCAGGTCACAGGCGTCCACCGCCATGTTGGAGGCCTCGGAGCCGTGCATACCGATCATGCCGGTCACATGCTTGTCCCGGCCCTGCAAACCGCCGGCGCCCATCAGCGTTACCGCTGCGGGGGAGTCGATCCGGTTGACCAGCTGGCAGATCTCCTCGTGCGCTCTGGCGCGCACCACGCCGCCGCCGCAGATGATCATGGGTTTCTTGCTTTCGGCGATCATCTCCACCAGCTTCTCAATGTCTGCGTGGTCGGGTTCGGGGGCCTTGAAGTTCTGGGAGGAGCGGGCCATCAGCTGGGCCAGATGACCGTTGGCCGCGTGATGGGAGCGGCGCAGTGGCTCGTAATCCGCGGTCTCCGCGGTCACATTCTTGGGGATGTCCAGCAGCACGGGGCCGGGTCGGCCGCTGCGGGCGATGGCGAAGGCCTCGCGGATGGTATCGGCCAGCTTGCGCACGTCCCTGACCAGGTAGTTGCACTTGGTGATGGGCATCGTGATGCCGGTGATATCGACCTCCTGGAAGGAATCCTTGCCCAGAAGGGACGTGCCCACGTTGCAGGTGATGCACACGATGGGGGAGGAGTCCATATAGGCGGTGGCGATGCCGGTGACGAGGTTGGTGCAGCCGGGGCCGGAGGTGGCGAAGCACACGCCCACCTTACCGGTGGAGCGGGCATAGCCGTCCGCCGCGTGGCACGCGCCCTGCTCGTGGGCAGTGAGGATGTGCCGGATGCGGCCGTCCTGCTCGTAGCCGTACAGCTCGTCATACACGTTGAGGATGGTGCCGCCGGGGTAGCCGAAGATGGTATCGACATGCTGCTCAAGCAGGCATTCCATCAGGATCTTGGCGCCGGTCATTTGCATGGGGGAAACCTCCTGTTTCTCGTGCCGGAGAAGCATCCGGCAGGGAATCGGTATGGGTGCGAAGGTATGAATGGGTATAAAGAAAGCCTGCGGTCTAAAAGTCAGACCTGCAGGCTTTGCCGGAACGCGTCTGCCTACGGCGGCTTCCGGGCCTTTCAGACGCCGCGGAGCCTCATCGGCAGACAGATCAATGCTGGCATTGCAGAGCTAAACTTTTAGCAGCATACGGGTACGTAATAAGTCGTACCAGCAGGCTGATTAGCACAGCCTGAATGCCCAGCAGCATCATTGCGTTCATCAACTTATCTCCATCATCAAAACGTTTTCGCGGCTCATTCCTGAGCACGGGAAAATTGTAGCACACCCGCATGGTGATGTCAATTGAACTGGTGTATTTCTCCTGTTCTTTCGACAGGGCGGGCGGCGGATGAAAACCGGAAAGTCGCACTTGCCAAAGCGGCGGAAGTGTGCTACAATAATGACCGCTGCCAATCACGGCGCAGCAACTGAATATGTGGAGCGGTATCGAAGCGGTCATAACGGGGCGCACTCGAAATGCGTTTGCTCGAGAGGGCACGTGGGTTCGAATCCCACCCGCTCCGCACAGAAAAAGGCCTTGCAGATCGAAGGATCTGCAGGGCCTTTTGGGTGTTCAGGCTTGTTCGGTGCGGAAAAGATGAGGCAGGGCCAGCCACAGGTACTCCCAGCAGTCGTCGTAGGTGTGCCAGCCGTTTTCCTTTACGCACCATACGAGATTGCCTTCGCCGGGAAGATCGGCAGGGGTGAAAAACTCCTGCCGGCGGGAAATAGCTTCAACCATGGGCTTCATGGCTTCGTAGGCGATGTCCTTGTCGCCGGTGAAGGCCAGAACGCGGTACTCCTCCGGCCTGAGACCGGAACGGCGGATGCAGCTGATGAGCGCGTCTGCGGTCTCTTCGGGGAAGTCCTTGCCGGCTTTGAGGCCCAAGGCCCAGTAATCGCCGGATAGGGGCGCGACGCACCACACATCCCGCAGGGCGTCGGCCATGACGCTCCAGGTGGTCTCGCCGCCCATGGAGAAGCCGCTGAAGGCTCGCTGATCCCGCACAGGCAGGGTGCGGAAAGCCGCGTCCACCGCCGGGATCAGATCCCGCGCCAGCTCCGTTGGGAAGCGGTGCGTCAGCTGTACGGCTACGTCGATGCTGCGGCGGGCAGCCTCCATGCCCTCCACGGTATAGGTGGGCGCGACCACGATCAGGGGCTCTGCGTGGCCGAGGGACAGGGCGTTGTCCAGCACGTTTTTCAGCGCGGTCGTGCCCTCGATACCGCCGAAGACCTCGTTTTCATCTCCTCCGCCGCCGTGCATCAGGTACAGTACGGGGTAGCGTCTTTCGGGGCTTTGGTCATATCCGAAGGGGAGATACACCAGCGCGCGCTTGGTCAGCGGGCGATGCAGGTCGTCATAGGTCTCGGTGGCGTAGGAGATCTCTGTCAGTCGTCCGGCTGCGGCGCAGGGCGCTCGCATGGATTCGGGCAGGGGTGAAAACTGCATGGAAATACCTCGCTTTCGGAACGGGCTGCAGGAGCGGCTTTTGTTCATTATATCTCATGATGGATGCAGCGTGCAAGTACCAGCTGCGCGGGGTTACAGGCACATCAGCTGCCGCAGGTGCAGCGGGTCGTCGCAGCCCATGCGGCGCAGGATGGGCGCGGCCAGGCGGTCGAAATCCGTATGGTCGATCAGGCGGAACGCTGCGGCGCAGACGTCCACAGCCGCCTCGGTTGTGGGATGCTCCGCTGTCCAGCCCAGGCAGAGGAAGCGCAGCAGGGCGTATACGGCGCACAGGGACAGGTATTCGTCCATGAGCGGCACGGGCCTGTCCTGAAAGGGGAATTGCACGAAGAACATGTGGTTGACCAGCATGGGCTCGAACCAGTTTTCCCAATCCGGGATGAGGGCGCTGAAGGCGTCGTCGGCGGCCTGATAGCGCTCAAAGGCCTCCGGTCCCTGTCCGAAATATGCCAGGGCGGCCTCGCCATAGTCGCGGATGCTGCGGCTGCGCTCATCAATGATGGCTATCATCTGTTCTGCGGCCTCCAGCCCGGCAAGGAGCTGGTCGTGTCCGGCATGGACGCTTTCCGGGATACGGACTGCTTCGCGGCCGCTCAGCAGCGCGTCCAGCCGCTGTTCATCCTGGGCTGCAATGGCCTGGTCTGCCGCTGCCAGCGCCTCGCCCAAAAGCAGCAGGCGCTGCGGCAGGGGATAATTGCGCTTCTGAAGCTGCGCGATGAGCCACATACGGATCTCCTGTTCGCGTCCGCCGGTGTGGAAATAGTGGATGCGGGGTGCTGCAGCAGGGGCGGGGGAAGTGAGATGGGTCTTCTCAAAATGAAGCGGCTCCTTGTGGTGCAGCAGCATTTCCAGCACTGCCTCGCAGCTGTTGGCGCAGGAGCATTCGCGGTACTCGCCGCTGCGAATTCCTCTCGGATATAGCCTGCATACGGCAGACAGCAGCTCCTCGCCCAGCTCGGCGTGCATCTGGCAGCGCCCGTCAGGCATATGGAGGGGGCACTTCCCGTCATAGCGGGGGCTGATCTGGGCATAATGCTCCGGCATGGGATGCTCGCACAGGTGCATCGCGCCGTCCAGCTTCCGCCGAAGATCTGCGGAGCAGGGGAGGCTCAGCAGTCGGAAATAGTCCTGCATGGAAAAGGAAATGGGCCAGCCCTCGCAGCAGGCAGCGCGGCATTTGCCCTGCTTGCAGCGGAATGAGGGGTAATAGTCGGGGGCCAGGTATTGTTGGTCTTCCTGCATCACGATCGCCTTCTATAATAAGATTTGCTGAAAAACAGCGACGTGGAATTCTCCGTAAGAAAGGGAAATTCCTTTTGCACAATGAAAGAATTCTGTGGTTTTTCTGTGTACGCCTTCGTCAGCGCTGCAGCCCGGCGTCTGCGCCGCCTTGACGAATAATGGCGAAAACGGTATAATACTGCTGCTATGAAAGCCTGTTGGGGGAGGAGCTCCATTCGCGGGGCCCCTCCCATTTTAATGCGTACCTGCGCGGGAGGAGGAGAAGGATGCTGCAGTTTATCAAACGCGGGCCGGAAACGGCGTCGCCCATTGGCGAGCTGCCGCTGTGGCTGTCGGCACTCCTGCGCAGCCGGGGCGTGGATACGCCGGAAAAGGCGGAGCGCTTCCTCCATCCGGATGTGAGCCAGCTGCACGATCCCTTCCTGATGCAGGGGATGGAAAAGGCAGTGCGCATCATCCGGGAGGCCGTCGCGGGGGATATGCCCATCATCGTCTACGGAGATTACGATGTGGACGGCGTGTCGGCGACCTCCATCATGCTGGAGACGCTCCGGGAAATGGGGGCGGATCCTGCCTTCCGCATTCCCTCCCGCCACGGCGAGGGCTATGGCCTCAACTGCGATGCGGTGCGGGAGATGGCGGCGCATTATCGCCTGCTCATCACCGTGGACTGCGGCGTGACCAACCATGAGGAAGTGAAGCTGGCGCAGATGCTGGGCATGACGGTGATCGTCACCGATCATCACCAGCTGGCGGATACGCCCAGCCCTGCGGATGTGGTGCTCAACCCGCTGCTGGGGGAATACCCCTTCCGGCGGCTGTGTGGGGCAGGCGTGGCGCTGAAGGTGACCCAGGCCCTTCTGGGCATGGAGGCTGTGATGCGCCGCATCGATCTTGCTGCGCTGGCGACGGTGGCGGACATCGTGCCGCTGATCGACGAAAACCGGGTCATCGTCCGGGAGGGGCTGCGACTGATGGCGGATTCCGGCCGGCCGGGACTCCGGGCGCTGATGAAGGTGAGCGACGTGCACCCGCCGGTGAATGCGGGGCATGTGGGCTTCCGCCTGGCGCCCCGCCTCAATGCAGGCGGCCGCCTGGAGGACGCATCCCAGGGGGTGCGGCTGCTGACGGCGCAGGAGGATGCGGAGGCAGAGCAGATCGCCCTGCACCTGGAGCACAGCAATCAGCAGCGCCAGGCCATTGAGCAGGAGATCACCCAGAAGGCCGTCGACATGATCCCGGAATGCGTGGATTTCCTGACGGACAGGGTGATCATCGTCATGGGCGAGGGCTGGAATCACGGCGTGATCGGCCTGGCCGCCGGGCGGATCTGCGAAAAATATCATTTTCCCACCATCGTGCTGACGGAAACGGATGGCGTGGCGGTGGGCTCCTGTCGGTCGATCCCCGGCGTCAACATTCACGGGATGCTGTCCGTCTGCCGGGATCTGTTCATTCGCTTCGGCGGGCATGAGCAGGCGGCGGGGCTGACCATGCAGGCATCCCTCGTGCCGGAGCTGCGCAGGCGGCTGAACCTGGCCATCAATGAAAACTGCGACCTGCGCTGCTATATCCCGGCCCGGGAGTATGATCTGGCCCTGCGGCTGCAGGATGTGGATCTGGATATGGTGGAGCGCCTCAGCGCCATGCAGCCCACGGGCTACGGCAATCCCAACCCGGTATTCCTGGTCAGGGACGCCCATCTGCAGCAGGCCATGCGGGTGGGCAAGACCCGCACGCACCTGAAGCTGACGCTGCTGGACGGCGCTGCGATCCGCGACGGCATCGCCTTTGGACAGGGCGACCTGGCCGAGGAGGGCCTGGATCGGGTGGACGTGCTTTTCACCCCGGAGCGCAATGAATTCCGCGGCCGCGTGACGGCGCAGCTGCAGGTGGAGGCCATCGCCCAGGCAGAAGGCTCCGTGACGCTGCCCGGGGCGGATGTGCTTTTCCGCGGGCTGTTGCAGGAGATTGCAGCCCTGGCGGCGAATGATAAAAAGATTCCAGCCGCTGTGGACAGCCTGACGCTGCCCGGATTGCGGAAGCTGATGCAGACCGGGCGCGGCGTGCTGCTGATCGCCCATGAGGCGGAAGCGGCCCGGCGGGTGCTGGCGGAGGTCAGCGCGGATGCGGCGACGGGGCATGTCCGGGACGGGCGCGCCTTCAATACGCTGCTGACCGCGCCCCAGCTGGACAAGCTGACGGACGTGTGGACGGACATCGTGCTCCTGGACGGCGATGTGCTGCCGGGTGAAGCGGCGATGATCGCAGCGCGGTGCCCGCGGGCCCGCCTCCACGCGATGAAGCCCAATCCCGCGATGAAGGAGCTGCTGCGCTCCATCGCCATGGAGGATGAGGCGCTGCGGACGCTGTACCGCCGCGTCCGCATGGGCGGCACGATGGCGCCCAGCCAGCTGGGGCAGGATGCGGGCCTGACGCCCGAGCAGGCGTTGACGGGCCTGCTGGCCTTCCATCAGGTGCATCTGGTGGAAATGTCCATGGAGCCCTATGCGGTCAGGCTGCTGCCCCCGGTGAAGTGCCGGATGGATGACAGCCCGGTCATCCGCTATCTCAGAAGTCTTTGATTATGCTGTATTCCGAATTTACGATTGAGGGGAGGCTGCGCAGGGTATGACGTATACCGTGTATGAAGCGATGCCGCTGGATGCAATGATGGCGCGGGTGCAGAAATACACCCCCGGCGACGGCGCGGAGCTGGTGCGCAAGGCCTATCTGTTTGCTGAGAACGCCCATAAGGATCAGAAGCGCAAGAGCGGCGAGCCGTATTTTATCCATCCCTGCTTTGTGGCCAGCATCCTGACAGAGCTGATGATCGATCCGCCCACCATTGCGGCAGGCCTCCTGCACGATACGGTGGAGGATTGCGAGAACATCACCCTGGACACCCTCCGCGCGGAGTTCGGCGACGAGGTTGCCCGCCTGGTGGACGGCGTGACGAAGCTGGACAAGCTCGACTTTGCCGACAAGGAGGAGGCTCAGGCCGAATCCCTGCGCAAGATGATCTTCGCCATGTCCAAGGATATCCGCGTGGTGCTCATCAAGCTGGCGGATCGCCTGCACAACATGCGCACCATGAAGTTCCAGAAGGCGGAGCGCCAGGTGGCCATCGCCCGGGAGACGCTGGATATCTATGCCCCCCTGGCTCACCGCCTGGGCGTGTATGCCATCAAGCAGGAGCTGGAGGATCTCTCCCTGCGCTACATCGATCCGGCGGGCTATCAGAATCTGGTGCAGCTGGTGGGCCAGAAGCGCTCCGAGCGGCAGGAAAATATCCGAATGGTCATCGCGGAACTGTCCGAGGCGCTGGACAAGCTGCATGTGCATTATGATATCGACGGCCGGCCGAAGTCCTTCTACAGCATCTACCGCAAGATGGTGCTGCAGAACAAGTCCTTTGACCAGATCTATGACCTGATCGCCATCCGCGTGCTGGTGGATTCCGTGCCGGACTGCTATGCGGTGCTGGGCGTGGTGCACACGCTGTGGAACCAGATGCCGGGCCGCTTCAAGGACTATATCTCCGTCCCCAAGGCGAACATGTACCAGTCCCTGCACACGACGGTGGTGGGCGGCCGCAAGATGCCCTTCCCCTTCGAGGTGCAGATCCGCACCTGGGAGATGCACCGCTTTGCCGAATACGGCATTGCGGCCCACTGGCGCTACAAGGAGGGCGGCAGCGGCTCCAACAGCCTGGACAGCAAGCTGTACTGGGTGCGTCAGATCCTGGACTGGCAGAACGAGACCCGCGACTCCAAGGAGTTCATCGACACCCTGAAGACCGACCTCTTTGCCGAGGAGGTTTTCCTCTTCACCCCCAAGGGCGACGTCATCTCCATGCCCCGGGGCGCGACCCCGCTGGACTTCGCCTACCGCATCCATTCGGGCGTGGGCAACAAGTGCACCGGCAGCAAGATCAACGGCAAGATCATGCCGCTGGATACGGTGCTTGAAACCGGCGACCGGGTGGAGATCATCACCAGCGCCAATTCGAAGGGCCCGTCCACCGACTGGCTGCGCATCTGCAAGACGCCCCAGGCCAAGGCGAAGATCCGCGCGTTCCTCAAGAAGGAATTCAAGGAGGAAAACATTGAGCTGGGCCGCTCCATGGTGGAAAAGGAATGCCGCCGCAGGGGCGTTTCGCCTGCCGAGGTCATCCGTCCGGAGTACTACGACGCCATCATGCGCAAATACGGTTTTACGCAGGGGGATGACATCTTCGCAGCGGTCGGCTACGGCGGACTGGCGGCGGTGTACGTCGTGGGCCGCCTGGTGGAGGAACAGCGGGCCGCCCAGGCCGCGGCCGCCCCGAAGATCGAGGACTTCATTGCTCCGGAGGCTGCACCTCAGCGCCGCACGGCCCACAAGGTCAACCACGGCATCATCATGCCCGGCAACGAGGATATGGATATCCCGGTGCGCTTCGGCCGCTGTTGCAGCCCTGTGCCCGGCGACGACATCGTCGGCTACATCACAAGAGGCCGCGGCGTGACCATCCACAAGGCGGATTGCGTCAACGCCCTGGCTGCCGAGCAGGAGCGCCGCATCGACGTGGACTGGGCGGATGAGAACATCGGCTCCTTCACCGCGTCCATCAAGGTCGTTGCGTATGACAAGCAGAATCTGCTGCTGGAAATGGCCAGCGTCCTGAGCGAGATGAACATCAACATCAAGAACGTCGCCGCGACTCTGGACGAAAAGAACCGCATCGCCACCTTCCGCTTCGTGGTGGAGGTCAAGAGCCGCGAGCAGATGGACAAGGTGGTCAAGCAGCTGATGAAGAAGTCGGACGTGATCGACGTGTTCCGTGCTTAAGGGACAGAGTCCCTTAAGGAGCCCTGTTCAGGGGATGCCTCCCCTGAAAGCCCCTTTTCGCGATCGGGCTGCGCGCCTTCGGTTGATGCTTCGTGCGCGTGGTGGGTAATTGAAATATTGGCTCTCCCTCTGTGGAGAGCCTTTCTTGAAGAGGTCGGCAGCCGGATCGGTGCTGCATGACCTGTATGATGAAGGAGGAACTCCATGCGCTGCGTGATTCAGCGGGTCACATCCGCATCCGTCGCCATCGACGGCGAAACCGTCGGCCGTTGCGGCAAGGGCTACATGATCCTGATCGGCGTGTCCGGCGAGGATACCGACAAGGATCTGCAATACATGGCGACCAAGATCCCGACCCTGCGCATCTTTGAGGATGAGAACGGCAAGATGAACAAGTCCATTCTGGACGTGGGCGGGGAGATCCTGGCCATCAGCCAGTTCACGCTCTACGGCGATGCGCGCTCCCAGCGCCGGCCCGGATTCACCGCCGCCGCCCGCCCGGACAAGGCCATCCCCATGTACGAGGGCCTCGTGCAGGCCTGGCGCGACCAGGGCATCCATGTGGAAACGGGCGTCTTTGGCGCGGACATGCAGGTCAGCCTGGTCAATGATGGCCCCGTCACCATGCTGATGGACTCGACGAAGCTATTCTGACCAGGGGCTCTGCCCCCGGACCCCGCTTAAGGGACTTCGTCCCCTAAGAACCCCGTTGCGCGATGCGGCTGAGCTGTACCTTTGCGGCTGAACGCGCGTGGAGCGACTGGATATTGGAGTGCTGTTATGCTGCAAATGAAATCCCTGACGGTGGGCGAACTGTCCACCTGCTGCTATATCGTCTACGACGACGCCTCGGGCGGCTGCGTGGTGATCGACCCCGGCTACGAACCGGAGCGCATCCGCAAGGCCTGCGGGGAGCGCCGCATCGAGGCGATCCTGCTGACCCACGGGCACTTCGACCATATCGGCGGCGTGCAGGCGCTGGCCGCGGAGGGTGCGGAGATCGTCATCCACCGGGCGGATGCCCCCATGCTGCGGGATGCGGCGCTGAATGCCTCCTGGCTGGTGGGGGATCACGTCCTCGCGCCGGCGGCCACCCACACGGTGGAGGAGGGCGACGTGCTCGCCTTTGCCGGCGTGAAATTCACCGTGCTGCACACCCCGGGGCATACGCCGGGATGCGTGTGCTATCAGGCGGGGGAGTGGCTGTTTACCGGCGACACGCTGTTCCACTTTGGCTACGGCCGCACCGATCTGCCCGGCGGCAATATGCGTCAGCTGGCGGAGTCCCTGCGCAGGCTGCAGCCGCTGGCGCAGCGGTATGAGATCTTCCCGGGACATTGAGTTTGATGCTGGCTGGCCAGAAAACAGGCGAAGCCTGCCGGGGCGTTGAGCCCTCTCAGTCATCGCTGGCGCGACGCCAGCTTGGAGGTTTTATGAACCAGTACCTTGATACCATTCAGCCGGAGCTGATGAACATCACCCGCCTGTTCGGGCTGCCGGACAGCGACTGGGATGCGCCCCGGTTCACCTTCACCGCGTGGGAGGCAGAGGGCCGCTACCACTGCCGCTTCACTGACGGGGAGCGTGAGGCAGAGGCCTCGGTGCCCGTGCCGCCGGAGGAAGCGGACGAGCGCCTGCTGACGCTGCATCGCAAGCGCGCGGCACGCCGCCTGGTGCGGCAGACGCTGTACGACTTGTGCCGCGAGGTCACGGGGATTCATCCGCCATGGGGGAGCCTGACCGGGATCCGCCCGACGCACCTGATGTACGAGGCTATCGGCCAGGGCCTGACGGGCGAAAGTGCCAAGCAGTACGTCATCGACCACTTCGACGTGCGGCCCGACCGCGCGGACATCCTGTGGGAGATCGCGCAGGTGCAGGGGACGCTGCCGCCGCCGGAGGATAAGTGGATGGACGTGTACATCGGCATCCCCTTCTGCACGACGCGGTGCACCTACTGCTCCTTTTCGTCGGGCGAACTGGGGAAGGGCACGCTGGTGGAGCCGTACCTGGCGGCGCTCTTCCGCGAAATGGAAGCGTGCAGCGGCATGATCGCGGCTACGGGCCGGCAGCTGCGCGCGGTATACGTCGGCGGCGGCACGCCCACCAGCCTCAACGAGGATCAGCTCAGACGCCTGCTGGACAAGATGATGCAGTGCTTCCCCGGGGCGATGGAATACACCGTCGAGGCCGGGCGGCCTGACACCATCACACCCGGCAAGCTGGCGGCCATCAAGGCGGCCGGCGTGGGTCGCATCAGCATCAACCCGCAGACCATGAACGATGAAACCCTGCGCATCATCGGGCGCGCGCACACCGCTCAGCAGGTGGTGGACGCCTACGCCATGGCGCGGGAGGCGGGCATTCACCACATCAACATGGACGTGATCGCGGGCCTTCCCGGCGAAACGGTGGAAGACTTTGCCCGGACGATGGACTGGGCGCTGAAGTTGCAGCCCGAGAGCCTGACGGTGCACACGTTGGCGATCAAGCGCTCGACGCGGCTGCACTTTGAGAACTACCGGTTCCCCACGGGCGTGGAGGCCGGGCAGATGGTGCAGCTGGGCCTGGAGACCGCAAGGAAGATGGGGATGCAGCCGTATTATCTGTACAGGCAGAAGAACATGGCCGGGAATCAGGAGAACATCGGCTATGCGATCCCGGGGCATGTGTGCCAGTACAATGTGGACATCATGGAGGAAACGACGCACATCCTGGCGCTGGGCGCCGGGGGGATCAGCAAGCGGGTTTATGAGGATGAGGGGCACATTGGCCGGGCGCCGAATGTGGCCAACATTGAGCACTACATTGCCCGGGTAGAGGAAATGATCCAGCGCAAGCGTGAACTGTTTGAGGTTAAGTAACCCTCCACGCGGAGCCATCCCAAAGGGAGAAAACAAGCTGCATCGCGAGAAGGGTCCAGGGGTGAAGCCCCTGGCGCAGGTGGAGGGCTGCGTAAGCCCTCCCCGCCGGAGGCCCCCGCCCGCAGGCGCAGCCCTCTCAGTCAGCGCAGCGCTGCCAGCTCTCCCGGAGGGAGAGCCTTATCTACACGCGCCTTTGACGAATCTCCGATTCGTCAAACAGCTCACGCAGCCGCAAAAGAGCCGCCGCCCGACCATTCAAGCCTGAAACACAGACGGCGGAGCATAGCTCGTTCCACCTAAAGCTGGATTTTCAGCGAAAAACCTGCCCTTCTTCCCACAAATAAGGGGGCAAAAGCGCGAATTTCAGCGGATAACTTGCAATTCTCCGCAAATGCTGGTACAATAGCCAGTAGTGCATATGGTGCACAAAGAAGTATTGATGAATCAGCAGCCTGCCTGTGCAGTGCTGCATCGCTGAAAGGAGTGTCATTCATGGCACAGAATCCTACTTTTGTCATTACCATGGAGGATGGCCGCGAGATGAAGGGTGAGCTGTACCCGGAGTACGCGCCGCAGTCCGTGGGCAATTTCATCGCGCTGGCGAATTCCGGCTTCTATGATGGGCTGATCTTCCACCGCGTGATCCCCGGCTTCATGATCCAGGGCGGCGATCCCAAGGGCGTCGGTATCGGCGGCCCCGGCTACCACATCAAGGGCGAGTTCGCCATGAACGGCTGGAACAATCCCCTGAAGCACACCTATGGCGTGCTGTCGATGGCCCGCAGCATGATGCCTGATTCCGCCGGCAGCCAGTTCTTCGTCATGACCAGCGACAGCCCCCACCTGGACGGCCAGTACGCCGCCTTCGGCAAGGTGCTGGAGGGCATGGAGACCGCCGACGCCATCGTGAGCGTCAAGCGCGATATGCGCGACAAGCCCTTGGTGGATCAGCGGATGAAGTCCATCCGTGTGGAGACCTTCGGCCAGGTCTACCCCTTTGATCAAATGTAAGCCACATTGTGGCGTGTAGCAATCGGCGCAGATCATGGCAAGGGTCGTTGACCCTGTTTTGGCGATGATCTGCGCCGGTTTGATTATTCTGAGGTGGATATGGAAAAGCAGAGAGTAACGGTTCGCGTGGCGGGCAAGGAGTATGGGCTGGTGTCCTCGGATTCGCCGGAGCATCTCAACAGGGTCGCCGCATACCTGGATCGTCAGATCACCGAGACGGTGTTTGCCACAAGGCTGCCGAAGGAAACGGTGACGGTGCTGGTGGCAATGAACATCGCCGACGAGCTGATGAAGGCGAAGGATGAGAATGCCCGCCTGCGCAGGGAAATTGCAGCCCTGCGGGAGAAAGAGAATTAACCCAGGAGCAGGTATGAAGTTAGAGAATCTGGCCCCTGCGGGCAACAGGGAAGCCCTCGACCGCGCCGTCGCTGCCGGAGCAGACGCGGTTTATTTGGGTTACGCCGCATTTTCCGCCCGGGCGGGCGCAGGCAATTTCGACGAGGCGGCCCTACGGGAGGCCGTACACTTTGCCCACCTGCATCATGTGCGGGTGCACGTGACGGTCAATACCCTGATCAAGGACGGGGAGCTTGCGGGCGTCATGGACGTGCTGCGGCTGCTGGACGAGGTGCGGGTGGACGCCGTGCTGGTGCAGGACCTGGGCGTTTTGAAGCTGGCGCGGACGTGCTTCCCCGATCTGCCGGTGCACGCCAGCACGCAGATGGCCATCCACAATGCCGCCGGCGCACGCTGGTGCAAGGCGATGGGCATGACCCGCGCGGTGCTGGCCCGGGAATGCAGCCTGAGCGAGATCGGCAAATGCGCCGCAGAGGGCATTGAGATCGAGGTCTTCGGCCATGGCGCGCAGTGCGTGGCGGTCAGCGGGCAGTGCCTGTTCTCCTCCATGATCGGCGGCAGGAGCGGCAACCGCGGCCGCTGCGCCCAGCCGTGCCGTTTGGCATATGCCTACCGGGGAAAGACGGCGGCCTGGCTCAGCCCCCGCGACGTATGTATGCGCGACCACCTGCCGGAGCTGGCAGAGGCCGGGGCGTGCAGCATCAAGCTGGAGGGGCGGCTCAAGCGGCCCGAATATGTGGCGGCGGTGGCGGGCAGCTACCGCCGGGCGATCGACGCGATGGACGCGGGGGCTTTCCGCAAGGCAGACGCGGCGGAGCGTGAGGCGCTGCTGCAGATCTTCCAGCGGGGTGGGTTCATGGACGGCTATGCCATGGGCGCGCAGGACGCAGGGGTCATCTGCCAGGAGCGTGTCAACCATGGCGGCGTGCCGGTGGGGACGCTGGCCAGCGTTTCCGGCGGGATGGCGAAGGTGCACCTGATCCGGGATCTCAGCGACGGCGACGGGCTGCAGATCCGCACCGATCGCGGCGACCATGAGATGATCTATGCCGGGCATGACGTGCCCGCCGGGCAGCTGGCCACGCTGCGGCTGCGCCCGGATATGCGCGTGCGGGCGGGGGACGAGGTCGTCCGCCTGACCAGCAGCGAACAGTTGGAAAAGGCGCGGGCGATGGCCATCCCGGCGATCGACTGCGACATGACCCTGGTGGCCCTGCCTGGCGAGCCTCTGACGCTGACGGCCACGGACGGCATATCGACCGTGACCGTGATGGGCGAAACCGTCACCCCGGCGCAAAAACGCGCCATGACCGACGAGGATGCCCGCAAAAGCCTTGGCAAAACCGGCGACACGGCCTTTGCGCTGAGAGATTTGACGGTGTTCACGGAGAATGCCTTCGTGCCCGTGTCGGCGCTCAACGCCCTGCGGCGGGATGCGCTGGCGGCGCTGGAAAAGGCGCGGGCGGAGGCCTTCGCACGGCCCGCGGGCCGGGAATGCCCCATGCCTGAATCAAACGCGGCGACGCCCCCTGCGCCGGAGACCATCGTGGTGCGGGACGCAGCGCAGTACCGGGCCGTGAAGGGTCTGGGCGCGCGGATCGTCTGGTACCCGGAGGACTTCCGCGAGGAGCAGCTGGCGGAGAAACTGACGCAGTTCGACCCGGGCGTGTGGCTGCATCTGCCGATGAAGTGCGAGCAGGCGACGCTGGAGATGCTGCACGCCTTTGTGACGGCTCATGCTGGCCACATCGGCGGCGTGGTGCTGGGCAGCGTCGGGCAGCTGGGGATGCGCTGGCCGGTGCCCTACGGCACGGGCGAAGGCGTGCCGGTGATGAACCACCTGGCGGCGCAGACGCTGATCGGGCAGGGCTGCGAATTTGTAACGGCCAGCGGCGAGCTGTCCGGGGCGGAGCTGGCGGCGCTTTTGAAGCGCGTGCCGGGGATGCTCGTGCCTGCATACGGGCGGGCGCAGCTGATGCTGCTGCACCACTGCCCGGCGCGGACGTACCTGGGGCTGGCCTCGGGGCACGCGGATTGCCGGATGTGCGACGCGGGAAGCCCTGACGCCCTGACCGGCACGGCGCTGGTCGACCGGCGCAGCACGGCCTTCCCGCTGCTGCGGCAGCGGCTGCCGGAGGGCTGCCTGGTGCGGGTGATGAACAGCCTGCCGACCAATCTGGTTAGCCGGGTGCGCGAGGCGGGAGCCATCCCCCTGATGACGCTGAACGACGAGACCGGCGCGGCGCTGACAGAGGCCGTGGCCGTCTGGCAGGGCGGCAGATCCAGGGGAGAAACGACCTCTGCTCACTGGAGCCGCCCGGTGGAGTAACCCCCACGCGCGCGCAGCCCGAAGAGAAAAGTCAACCAAATCGCGAAACGGGTGTCGAGAGGGCTGAAAGCCCTTCGCGGGTTCAGGGCAGGGCCCTGGCCGTCGGAGACACCGGGAGATATATTTATGATGAAAGAAAGAACATTGCGCGTCCTGGAGTTCACGAAGATCCGGGAACGCCTGGCGTCGAAGGCCTTGACGCCCATGGGCGCCGAACGCTGCATGGCGCTCACGCCCTCGTGCAATCTGCCGGAGATCGAGATGTGGCAGGCTGAAACCGAGGAGGCGACGGTCATTTTGCAGTACCTGGGGACGTCGCCCCTGGTGGCCTTTGAGGACGCGAGGACGGCGATCTCCCTGGCGGAAAAGGGCGCGACACTCTCGCCCAAGGCGCTTTTGACGGTGGCGGCGCTCTTGTCCGCTGCTCGTTCGGCCCGCTCGGCGCTGGTGACGGAGCGGGAGAACACCCCCCTGCTGAAGGCCAGGGGCCAGCAGCTGGCGAGCCTGCGCAACGTGGAGGACGACATCACCACGGCCATCATCTCCGAGGAGGAGATCGCCGACCGGGCGTCCACGGAGCTGATGAACATCCGCAGGCACCTGCGCGGGGCCACCGAGCGCATCAAGGAGAAGCTGAACCAGATGGTGCGCAACCCCAATTTCCAGAAGTACCTGACGGACACCATCGTCACCATGCGCAATGACCGGTACGTCATTCCGGTCAGGGCGGACAGCCGCAGCATGGTGCCGGGCCTGGTGCACGACCAGTCTGCCACGGGCGCGACGCTCTTCATTGAGCCGATGGCGGCGGTGGAGATGGGCAACGAGCTGCGCCAGTGGGAGGCCAAGGAGAAGCAGGAGATCGAGCGCATCCTGGCGGCGCTGAGCGCGGAGATCGCCCCCTATGCCGATCAGCTGCGGGCGACGGTGGAGGTGCTGGCGGAGCTGGACTTCATCTTCGCCAAGGGCCTGCTGAGCCGGGAGATGTATGCCGTCACGCCCAAGCTCAACCAGGAGGGGTACCTGAACATCATCCGTGGCCGGCATCCGCTGATCGACCCGGAGAAGGTGGTGCCCTCCAACCTCTGGCTGGGCAAGGACTTCACGTCCCTGATCATCACCGGCCCCAACACCGGCGGCAAGACCGTGACCCTGAAAACCGTGGGCCTGTTCACCTTGATGGCCCAGGCGGGCCTGCAGGTGCCGGCGGATATCGGCACGGAGCTGGCCGTGTTCGAGCAGGTCTTTGCCGATATCGGCGACGAGCAGTCCATCGAGCAGAGTCTGTCGACCTTCTCCAGTCATATGACCAATATCGTGTCGATCATGCACGAGGTCACGCCCCGCGACCTGGTGCTGTTCGACGAGCTGGGCGCGGGTACCGATCCCACCGAGGGCGCGGCGCTGGCCCAGGCCATCCTGACCCGGCTGCGCAACATCAAGGTGCGCACCATGGCCACGACGCATTACAGCGAGCTGAAGGCCTTCGCGCTGTCCACCCCGGGGGTGGAGAACGCCTCGGTGGAGTTCAGCCTGGAGACGCTCAGGCCCACCTACCGCCTGTCCATCGGCGTGCCGGGCAAGTCCAACGCCTTTGAGATCAGCCGCAAGCTGGGCCTGCCGGAAAACCTGATCGACGCGGCGAAGAAGCTGCTGTCCAGCGATTCCATCCGGTTTGAGGACGTCATCGCCAATGCCGAGTACCACCGGCAGGTGGCCGAGCGCGAGCGGGAGATCGCCCGCCAGGCGAGCGAGGAGACCGTCAAACTCCGCGACGAGGCGGAGAAGCTGCGCCGGGAGATCGAGGACAAACGTGAGAGCGCCATCCGCAAGGCCAAGGAGGATGCCCGGCGCATCATGGAGCAGACCCGCCGCGAGGCCGAGGGCATCATCTCAGAGCTCAAGCGCATGAAGAAGGAGCAGCAGAGCCCCGACGCGGGCATCAACGCCGTGCGCAAGCAGATCGAGAAGAGCGTGGATAACCTGGCTGAGGGCCTGACGCAGAAGGTGGATAACTCCGCCGCGCCCAAGACGGTGAAACCCGGCGACAAGGTTGAGATTCTGACCATCGGCAGCCAGGGCACGGTGCTGGGCACGCCCAACGCAAAGGGCGAGGTCGAGGTGCAGGCCGGCATCATGAAGCTGAAGGTGAGCATCAGCCAGCTGCGCCTGGTGAAGGAGAGGCCGGCGGAAAAGGCGAAGCCGAAGCAGACGAGCGTGAAGATGCACACCGGCGCGATGGAGCGCACGGTGCGGATGGAATGCGACGTGCGCGGCATGACCCTGGACGAGGCTCTGGCGCAGGTGGATATTTATCTGGATAATGCGGTGCTGGCCGGAATGGGCGAGGTGAGCATTATTCACGGCAAGGGCACGGGCGTGCTGAGGAGCGGCATCACGCAGCATCTCAGGAGGCACATGCATGTGAAGAGCAGCCGCCTGGGCGTCTATGGCGAAGGCGAAAGCGGCGTGACCATCGTGACGCTGAAGTAAGGGAGGGGATCCCCATCATCACCCTGATCGCCGGCACGAGCCACACCGGCAAGACCAACCTTGCCCAGCGCCTGCTGGAGAAGCACGGCTGGCCCTACCTGTCCCTTGACCATCTGAAGATGGGGCTGATCCGCTCTGGCTACACCAATTTGACGGTGGAGCAGGACGATGAACTCACCGCCCTGATGTGGCCCATTGTGCGGGAAATGATCAAGACGGCCATCGAGAATGAGCAGCACCTGGTCATCGAGGGCTGCTATCTGCCCTTTGACTGGCGCAAGGACTTCGGCGAGGAATACCTGCCTCATATCCGTTTTGTGTGTCTGGTAATGACCGGGGAATACCTGCGGACCCATTTTTCTGACGTGCGCCGCTATGCCAGCGTGGTGGAAAACCGCGAAGAGGAGCCGGAGCTTGATCTGACGGAGCTCATCCGGGATAATGCGGCCAATCTGGCCAAATGCTGCGAGCATGGCTGCGAGGTCATCCTCATTGATAAGGAATACCGGGTCGAACTGACGAATTAACAGTTCATTCATTCCCGTGTCACACTTCCATGCTATCCTACCCTCGGAGGTGTCCAACCTATGAAAGACAAGCCCTACATCCTGATCGTGGATGATGACCCGAATATTGCCCATCTGGTGCAGCTGTACCTGGAGAAGGCGGGGTTCGAGGTGAAAACCGTGCTGCGGGGTGACGACGCCATGGCGGAGTTCCGCAAGCTGCCGCCTGACCTGATGCTCCTGGACGTGATGCTGCCCGGCATGGACGGCACCCAGGTGCTGCGAAATGTGCGCAAGTCCAGCAGCATCCCCATCATCATGCTCACCGCAAAGGATGAGGTGTTCGACAAGGTGCTGGGGCTCGAATTGGGGGCGGATGATTACGTCACCAAGCCCTTTGACGCCAAGGAGCTGGTAGCCCGCGTGAAGGCCGTGCTGCGCCGCACCCAGGGCCCGGAGGAGGAGCAAAATGACAGCCTGGCCTTCCCGGGGCTGACCATCAGCCTGAGCCGCTACGAGGTGTTCTACGAGGGCGAGAAGGTCGATATGCCGCCCAAAGAGCTGGAGCTATTGTACTTCCTGGCCAGCCACGCCAATCAGCTGTTTACCAGAGGACAGCTGCTGGATCAGGTGTGGGGATATGATTTTGAGGGCGAGAGCCGCACGGTGGACGTGCATGTCAAGCGTCTGCGGGATAAGCTGCCCGAATGCGAGAAGCATGGCTGGGGCATCACTACCATCTGGCGCAGAGGGTATAAGTTTGAGGTCATGAAGGGGTAAACGGGTATGTTTGCAAGGATCATGGCCGTGGTGCTGACGGTGGTGCTGCTTTTGACGGCGGTACTCTCCGGCATTGGCTGGGTGACGCTGAAGAATCAGCAGACCGAGGCGGTGATGGAGGCGCTGCGCCGGGAGGCGCGGGAGATCGCGTACCTGGCGGCACAGCAGAGCCGCAGCAGCGACGCCCTCTGGGGCTTTGGCCGGTATGGCTTTTATGGTGGCGACGCCCGGCAGGAGGATCAGGCAAGAGCCTACCTGCAGCGAAAGGCGAAGGCGGTCTATGAGGAATACGGCGCGTATATCCTCGTGGTGGATCGCAACGGCCGCATCATGGATAACAAGAACACCGCCCTGGCGGGGAATCCTGCCTTTGCGGCCATGATCGACGCGAAGGACATCAACCGCGGGATGAATCAGGTGCTGCGGGGCGAGGAGATCGAGCTGCACGTCAGCGCAGGCGGCAATGATTACTTCACCGTGGGCGTGCCCTTTGTGCAGAATAATCTGGTGCTGGGCGCGGTTTTCATGCAGACCCCGGCGCAGGTGATCGAGGCCGGCGCCAGCGGTCTGCTGTGGCCGGTGATCGGCGTCGCGGCGACAGCCTGCTTGATCGCGGGTCTGGTGCTGCTGATCTACCTGCGCGGCGTGATGAAGCCGCTGAACCGGCTGACCCATGCAGCCGCTGCCATGGCAGAGGGCGATTTTGCCGTTCGCGTGGAGACGGGCGGCTCCACCCGGGAGGTGGCGGAGCTTTCAGCAGCGTTTAACACCATGACGGAGAAGCTCAGCGAGGTGGAGGACAGCCGGCGCGAGTTCGTCGCCAATGTCAGCCATGAGCTCCGCAGCCCCATCACCGCCATTGGCGGATATGTGGAGGGAATGCTGGACGGTACCATTCCGCCCGAGGGCCACGAACGGTACCTGACCATCGTCAGCGATGAAACGAAACGGCTGTCCCGGCTGATCGGCGAGCTGCTGGCGCTGTCGCGGCTGGAGCGGGATGACGCCGCCCTGGAGCAAACGGATTTTGACGTCTGCGACCTGCTGGAGCGGGTTTTCCTGCGCCGCACGGGCGACCTGGAAAGCAAGTGCCTGGATGTGGAATGCGACTTTGATCCGGAGCCCTGCTGCGTCCGGGCGGATATGGCCCGCATCGAGCAGGTGGCGGTCAACCTGATCGACAATGCCATCAAGTTCACCCCGGCCGGCGGACGGATCACCCTGCAGGTGCGGGCGGATGACCGCCTGTGCACCGTGACGGTCGCGGACAACGGTATCGGCATCCTGCCGGAGGACAGGCCCCACGTGTTCGAGCGCTTCTTCACCGCCGACCGTGCCCACACCTCCGGAAAGGGCACCGGCCTTGGGCTGAGCATCTGCCAGCGCATCATGGAGATGCACGGGCAGTCCATCCGGCTGCTGGATACAGAGGAGGGTGCGGCCTTCGCCTTCACGCTGGAGAAGGGAAAACGTCCCCACCGCAGCGCGGCGGAAGACGACGCAGAGGAATTAACCATCGATGCGGAGATTGAACCCGCGGAGGGGCTGCAAGAAACATAAACAAGCGGAGACTGGCCAAAGGGCTGGTCTCCGTTTTGATGAGGCGAGGATGCAACCGCAGCATTGGGCAAAGAGGGTCCGGCCTCATCCACCATCCTTCGGATGGTCCCCCTTCCCCCAAGGGGGAAGGTTTTGACGGGCAGTGAATTATACTATCAAGTGCAACACTATAGGAAATAAAAGAAGTTCATACAGATCTCTGGTATAATAGAGTTACCACACACCAGAATACCGAAAGGAGAACTGTATGAACTACCATCATCTTACCATAGAAGAGCGCTG
>JAFQEB010000051.1 GCA_017399225.1 Clostridia bacterium
GAACAAGGAGGAAAAGAAATGGCCAGCAAGAAAATCCGCATCAAGCTCTGGGCTTACGAGCACAGCCTCGTCGACCAGGCTGCTGAGCGCATCGTCGAGACCGCTCGCCGCACCGGCTCCAAGGTGTCCGGCCCGATCCCGCTTCCCACTGAGAAGGAAGTTGTGACGATCCTGCGCTCCCCGCACAAGTACAAGGATTCCCGCGAACAGTTCGAGCAGCGCACCCACAAGCGCCTGATCGACGTTCAGAACCCGACTCGCGCCACTTTCGACGCGATGGAGAAGCTCGATCTGCCGGCTGGCGTTGAGATCGAGATCAAACTGTGATCAGGAGGTAAGATAAGATGAAGAAAGGTATCGTCGGCAAGAAGATCGGCATGACGCAGATCTTTACCGAGGACGGCCGCCTGATCCCGGTCACTGTTATCGAGGCAGGTCCCTGCCCGGTCGTTCAGAAGAAGACGATGGAGAAGGACGGCTACGAGGCCATTCAGGTTGGCTTCGACGCTTACGCCCCCAACCGCGCTGAGAAGCTCGTGAACAAGCCGCTGAAGGGCCACTTCGCCAAGGCCGAGGTTGCGCCGACCCGCAAGCTGCGCGAGCTGCGCCTCGACGACTGCTCCACCTACAACGTGGGCGACGAAGTGAAGGTTGACGTGTTCGCCGCTGGCGACAAGGTCGACATCACCGGCACCTCTAAGGGCCACGGCTTCACCGGCGTCATCCAGCGCTGGAACCAGCACACCGGTCCGATGGCTCACGGCTCCAAGTATCACCGTGGCGTCGGCTCCATGGGCGCCAACTCCACGCCGTCCCGCGTGTTCAAGAACAAGCACATGTCCGGCCACTACGGCGTCGACCGCGTCACCGTTCAGAACCTGAGCGTTGTCCGCGTGGATGCTGATCGCAACCTCCTGCTGGTCAGGGGTAATGTGCCGGGCCCGAATGGCGGCACGCTCGTGATCCGCGATTCCGTCAAGGCCTGATAAGGAGGAACCGTCACAATGCCTAAGATTGCAATGCTGAATCAGGAAGGCGCCAAGGTCGGTGAGATCGAGCTGAGCGAAGCGATCTTCGCTTCCGAGATCAACGAGAGCGTCATCCACCTGGTTGTTCGCAGCCAGCTGGCCGCCAAGCGCCAGGGCACCCAGTCCGCCAAGACCCGCGGCGAAGTTCGCGGAGGCGGCCGTAAGATCTACCGTCAGAAGGGCACCGGCAACGCCCGCCACCATGGCAACCGCGCTCCGCAGTTCACCCACGGCGGCGTCGTGTTCGCGCCGAAGCCCCGCGATTATGTGATCAATGTTCCGAAGAAGGTTCGCCGCCTGGCCCTGAAGGGCGCGCTCACCTCTAAGGTGAACGACGGCGAGATGATCGTTCTGGACAAGATCGCGCTGACCGCGCCGAAGACCAAGGAGGTCGCCAAGATCCTCAAGAACCTGGGCGTCGAGAAGACCGCGCTGCTGGTTCTGGCCGGCCCGGACGACACCGTTACCCGCGCGTCCGCGAACATCGCGGGCCTGAAGACCGCCTATGTCAACACCATCAATGTGCTGGACATTCTCGGCAATGAGAAGTTCATCATCACCGAGGAAGCGGTCAAGCTCGTTGAGGAGGTTTACGCGTAATGAAGAATCCTCATGATATCATCCTCCGTCCGGTGCTGACGGAGAAGGCCTATGATGGCCTGGCGGACAAGCGCTACGTC
>JAFQEB010000052.1 GCA_017399225.1 Clostridia bacterium
AACCGAGTTCTGCCACAGCTTATTGAACCAGTCGGGAGATTCCTCGGGCTTGCAGACAACGATCATCTCCTGCTTCTCAAACTGGTGGATGCGGTACACGCCGCGCTCCTCAATGCCGTGGGCGCCCACTTCCTTGCGGAAGCAGGGGCTGTAGGACGTGAGGGTCTGAGGCAGCTGCTTCTCCTCCAGGATGGTGTCGATGAACTTGCCGATCATGGAGTGCTCGGAGGTGCCGATCAGGTACAGGTCCTCGCCCTCGATCTTGTACATCATGTTCTCCATCTCAGCGAAGGACATCACGCCCGTCACCACGTCGCCGTGGATCATGTAGGGCGGGATGACGTAGGTGAAGCCGCGGTCGATCATGAAATCGCGGGCATAGCTGAGGATGGCGCTGTGCAGGCGGGCGATATCGCCCATGAGGTAGTAGAAGCCGTTGCCGCTGGTCTTGCGGGCGGAGTCGAGGTCGATGCCGGAGAGGCGCTCCATGATTTCGACGTGGTAGGGCACCTCGAAGTCAGGGGTGACGGGCTCGCCGTAGCGCTTCACTTCGACGTTCTCGCTGTCGTCCTTGCCGATCGGCACGGAGGGATCGATGATGTTGGGCATGACCAGCATACGCTTGCGGATCTCCGCCTGCAGCTCGTCCTCCTTGGCAGCCAGCCCCTCCAGCTCCGCCTTGGCAGCGGCGACCTTTTCCTTCGCGGCTTCGGCAGCGGCAGCGGCATCGGCGTCACCCTTCTTGGCCTTGCCCATCAGGCCGCCGATCTCCTTGGAGATCACCTTGATCTGGTTGCGCAGGGCGTCCGCCTGCTGGATGGCAGCACGGTAAGCCTTGTCCATCTCGATGACCTCGTCAACGAGGGGCAGCTTTGCGTCCTGGAACTTCTTCCTGATGTTTTCGCGCACCACATCGGGGTTGGTACGCAGCAGATTGATGTCGAGCATGTGTTTATCCTCCTCAGGGCTCAGCCCTTTTTCATATACGGCTGGAAACAAAAAACGCCCCCATCCCCCATGGGACGAGAAGCTCGCGTTGCCACCCAATTTGCCTATGAAATGCCACCATAGGCCACCTTGATCGCGCTGTAAGGTGCGCGCACCGCCGACTCCTCGCCGGCACCCTCCGGGAATGGAAACCGATCCGCCGCCTGCTGATTCTCACCAACCATCAGCTCTCTGCAAGGGGGACTGAACCGTCGTTTCCCGTCAAACGGGATTATGTACAGGGGATATTATACACCGGTGCCGGGACAATTGCAAGGGCTTTTTTACGTAAAAAGGAGGGGACGAAGCCCCCCCTTCTGCTTACTGACCGGCGAACATATCTGCCATCGTGGCTGCATCGACCTGTCTTGTCATCACGTCGATCTGTACCTCGCTGTACGAATCGGGGCAGCAAACCTCGCTCAGGTCGAAATACAGATAGTCCACCTTCTGCGGCAGCACCCGGCGCATGGTCAGCGTGCGGTGCGTGTCGCTGAGGATCGCAATGGCGTTGTCCATCCCTTCCACCGTCATCACCTGCGCCGTCTGATCCTCGTTCACGCCGATGTGATGCTCCGAAGGGTCGGTGGTGTGAAAAAGCCTTGCATATACCGAAAGATAATCCTCCGGGTCGCCATTTCTGCGGAAGGACAGGCTGTAGCCGCACAGGAGCGCGTCCTCATCCGCGACCCGGTACCTTTCGACAAGGCTGCCGTCCTCCAGTTTTTCCGAGGAGGTCAGCACATATTCGCCGTCCCTGCGGCAGTCGTAGATCAACTGGCAATGAGCGAATTCATAGCCTTCCGGGATGAATGCGGGCACTGGCAGATAGGGCGCCTCTTCCGCAAGTGCCAGGAATGCCCCATAGGTTTTCGGATGCTTCTCCAGACGGTTGCTTGTGCTTGATTCGCCGCCATACTGGTTCCTCTGCGTCACCTGGACGATCTCCATTTCCTGCGCCGACCTGATCAGCTCCTGTGCCTGCCTGAAGCTGCTCATGTCCACCGACATCTCCGGCGCTGCCGTCGGATGGGGCAGCATGTCCTGCCGTTCCTCCGGGATGATATCGCCGTTCCAGTTCACATAGCCCCCAAACCATCCGCTGGCCGCCGCCACGGTCATCATGCAGACCATCACCGCCAGCGCGATCAGCAATCCCATATTCCATTTCCGATGCTTCATATCATGCGCTCCTTTCTCCGTCCGCGCCGCAATGCGCTGGTACAGGAAGGGATCGCCTTCAAGCCCGGTCAGAGTATGATCGATGGCTTGTCTGAACTTCGCCTTTTCCTGCTGTTCGTTCATTCTTTGCCCCTCCCCTCCAGCTCCGTGCGGAGCTTCTCTTTGGCGCGGCGCAGGCGGTAGGATACCGTCGGCTGCGTCACGCCCAGCGTTTCAGCTATATCCTTCACGTTCATATCCTGATAGTAGTACAGGAGGATGACCTCCCGTTCCTTTTTCGGCAGATTCATGACCGCCAGGGTCAGGGCGGATTCGCCTTCCTCCGCCTCCTGCGCCCGGTCGGGCAGCATCTCCGGCGTCACGCGGCGGTCTACCCGGCGGAACCAGAAGCCCCGCCGCATGTCCATGCAGGTACGCATGGCGATACGGGTCAGCCACGTCCGCACGCCGGCCTCACCCCGGAAGGAATCCCATGCACGGACGGCCTTGATAAAGGTCTCCTGTACCGCATCCTCCGCCAGCTGCACATCATGCAGGTAGAGGTAACACATGCGCAGCAAAGCCGTCTGGTTTTCGTCGATCATCTGCCGGATGCTCATATCGCGCTCGCTGTCAGGGCCCTTGACAACGCTCATCGTATCGACCTCCTTTCGCGGCCATCCCCCGGCTCAGAGCCGGGTGCTGGCTACACTTGCTCATTGCAAGCAATGAGCTGCGTTAGTCGGGCAAGCCCGACCTCCTTTCTCGGCCATCCCCCGGCTCAAGGCCGGGCGCTGGCTACACTTGCTCATTGCAAGCAATGAGCTGCGTTAGTCGGGCAAGCCCGACCTCCTTTCACCCTGTTAGACGCAGCAGCTTCCAGAAATATAGAAACCGCGCAAGAAAAACTGTTCATTCTTCGTTTTGTATGGTATAATGATACCACGCCGCGTCAAGGAGGCACAGTTTATGAAGAAACCTGTTCTGTACATCGTTATCCCCTGCTACAACGAGGAGGCCGTCCTCCCCATGACCAGCGGGATGTTCCTGAATAAGATCAATCAGATGGTCAAGGAAGACAAGATCAGCGACAACAGCCGCGTGCTTTTTGTCAACGACGGCAGCAAGGATCGCACGTGGGAGATCATCTGTGACCTGGCTGAGGAGGATCAGCACTTTATCGGCATCGCCCAGAGCCGCAACCGGGGGCACCAGGCCGCCGTGCTGGCGGGCCTCATGGAAGCCAAGGACAAGTGCGACATCACCATCTCCATCGACTGCGACGGGCAGGATGACATCAATGCCATGGACAAAATGGTGGACGCCTACCTGGACGGGTGCGAGGTCGTCTACGGCGTTCGCAGCAAAAGGGACACGGACACCTTCTTCAAGCGCTTCACCGCCGAAGGCTTCTATAAGCTGCTGGCCATGATGGGCGTGGAGGTCGTGTTCAACCACGCGGATTACCGGCTGATCTCCGCCCGCGTGCTGCATGAATTCGCCAACTACAAGGAGGTCAACCTGTACCTGCGGGGCATGGTGCCGCTGGTGGGCTTCAAGTCGACCAGCGTGTATTACGAGCGTCACGAGCGCCTGGCCGGCGAAAGCCATTATCCGCTGAAGAAGATGCTGGCCCTGGCCTTTGACGGCATCACCAGCCTGTCCATCAAACCCATCCGCATGGTGTTCTTCGCAGGCCTGATGATCATGCTGCTGTCCTTCATCGGCATTCTGTGGGCGGTGATCGCAGCCTTCCTGGGCAAGTCCGTGGCAGGCTGGGCCAGCCTTGCGTGCATCGTGTGCTTCATGGGCGGCGTGCAGTGCCTGTTCCTGGGCGTGATCGGCGAATACATCGGCAAGATTTACCTGGAGGTCAAGGGCCGGCCGCGGTACATCATTTCCGACAGGACCTGGGATGAAGAGGACGACGAGGACTGACACACTTATCGGGGCGGCGCTGCACAAGGCGCCGCTCCTTTTTCTTGCGCTTTTCCTTGACGGATATGGTGAAATTGTGTACAATATGTGGTAGTGTATACCGTTTCTTCCACGACGAATGCAGAGGAGGTTTTTATATGCTGTACGAAGGCAAGATCTGGGTCGGCACGGGCGAGAACCCCGTTTTCCTGCTGCCGCAGATGGCAAACCGTCATGGTCTGATCGCCGGTGCGACGGGCACGGGCAAGACCGTTTCCCTCAAGGTGCTGGCTGAGGGCTTCAGCGAGATGGGCGTACCGGTGTTCCTGGCGGACATCAAGGGCGACCTTTCCGGCATGGTGGAGAGCGGCACGCACTCCGACGCCATCGCCAAGCGCCTGGGCAAGTGCGGCGTTCCCAGCTTCCAGTATCAGGAATTCCCCTCCGTCTTCTGGGATGTGTATGGCGAGCAGGGCCACCCCATCCGCGCAACGGTGAGCGAGATGGGCCCGACGCTGCTGGGCCGTATGCTGGGCCTCAACGACACGCAGGAGGGCGTGCTGAACATCCTCTTCCGCGTGGCGGATGACGAGGGTATGCTGCTGGTGGACCTGAAGGATCTCAAGGCCATGCTGGCCTATGTGGGCGAGAACGCCCGCGACTATACCCTGGATTACGGCAACGTGTCCTCCGCCTCCATCGGCGCGATCCAGCGCGCGGTGGCTCAGCTGGAGGATCAGGGCGGCGATAAGTTCTTCGGCGAGCCTGCGCTGGACATTGCCGACTGGCTGCAGGTGGACAGCAACGGCCGCGGCGTCATCAACAGCCTGGCGGCGGACAAGCTCTTCCAGAGCCCGAAGATGTACTCCACCTTCCTGCTGTGGATGCTCTCCGAGCTGTACGAGCTGCTGCCCGAGGCCGGCGACCTGGACAAGCCCCGCATGGTGTTCTTCTTTGACGAGGCCCACCTGCTCTTCAACGACTGCCCCAAGCCCCTGCTGGAGAAGCTGGAGCAGGTCGTGCGCCTGATCCGCTCCAAGGCGGTGGGCGTGTACTTCATCACCCAGAACCCCTGCGATATCCCCATGAGCGTCCTGGGCCAGCTGGGCAACCGCATCCAGCACGCCCTGCGCGCCTACACCCCCCTGGATCAGAAGGCCGTGCGCACCGCCGCCCAGACCTTCCGCGCCAACCCGAACTTCGACACCGAGGAAGCCATCACCCAGCTCAAGACCGGCGAGGCGCTGGTTTCCTTCCTGGATGAGGACGGCGCACCCGGCATCGTCGAGCGTGCGACCATCCTGCCGCCCCAGTCCTCCATGGATGCCATCGACGCCCAGACCCGCGCCGAGGAGCTGCGCTACAGCCCCTTCACCGGCGTGTATGACCAGACTGTCGACCGCGAGAGCGCCTATGAGCAGCTGGCCGCCGCCTTCCAGCGTCAGGCCTACCAGCCCCTGCCCCCCTCTCAGGTGCAGATCAGCACTGCCGCGCCCGCCCCTGCCAAGCCCCAGGGCTTCATGGTGTTCGATCCCGCCACCGGCGGCTATGTGCAGCGTGAGCTGCCCCAGATGACCCTGCCGCAGATGACCGCCGCCGCGCCTGCCGCGCCGGTGTTTGAGCCCACCTTCCAGCGGGCCGAGCCTGTGACGCCGAGCGTCCCCACCATCCAGGTGCAGCCGGAGGTACAGCTGCAGCAGATGCCGGTGATGATCTACGACCCCGTCACTGGCCAGTATCGCCAGCAGATGATGACCATGCAGCTGGATCCCGCAACGGGCAACTACATCCCCGCCCCCACGGCGCCCGCCGTGCAGCAGCCCGCCAAGCCCCTGACCGCCCGCGAGCTGGAAAAGCAACGCAAGGAGCAGGAGAAGGCCGCCAAGGAGGCCGCCCGCGCCGAGAAGGAGCGTCTGGCTGAGGAACGTCGCCAGCGCAACGACGAGCTGCGCGAGGAGCGTGCTGCCCGCGCCCGCAAGAACGACTCCGTCCTGGGCCGCATCCAGAACACTGCCATCAGCACAGCCACCCGCACGGTGACCAGCAAGCTGACCCGCGGCCTGCTGGGCAGCATCGAAAAGCTGTTCAAGTAATCGTCATTCATCCAGCGGCAGACGTGTATCCGCGCGTCTGCCGCTTTTATGTCAGGAGAGATTCCCATGCGACTGAAAACCTACGGCGGCCGCCTTGCCCTGCTGAGCGCCGCGCTGATCTGGGGCAGCTCCTTCATCATCATGAAGGACACGGTGGACAATGTGCCCGTGTTCATGCTGCTGGGCATCCGCTTCACCATCGCCTTTCTGCTGCTGGGGCTGATCTTCCTGCCCCGGCTGCTCAAGGCCGGCCGTGCGCAGGTGCTTCACGGCTTCCTCTGCAGCCTGATGCTCCTGAGCGCCTACGCCGCGCAGACCTTCGGGCTGATGGACACCACGCCGGGCAAGAACGCCTTCCTCACCGCCGTGTACTGCGTGCTGGTGCCCTTCGGTGCATGGATGCTGTACCGCAAGCGGCCCTCGGCGTATAACTGGGTCGCGGCCGTCATGTGCCTCACCGGCATCGGGCTGGTATCCCTCAGCGGTGATTTCCGGGTCGGCCGCGGGGACGTTTTGACCCTTTTGGGCGGCGTCATCTACGCGCTGCACGTGCTGGCGCTGAACCACTTCTGCCGCACGGATGATCCGGTGACGCTGACCGTCCTCCAGTTCGGCTTTACGGCAGCCCTTTCCTGGCTGATGTCCCTGCTGACCGAATCCGGCGCGCCCCTCCCCGGACAGGAGGCGATCCTGCCACTGATGTATCTGGGCGTGTTCGCCACCGGCGCGGCGCTGCTGCTGCAATGCGTCGGGCAGAGCCTCACGCCGCCCTCCCAGGCCGCACTTCTGCTGTCCCTGGAGAGCGTGTTCGGCGTGGCCTTCTCCGTCGCCGGGGGCAAGGAGACCCTGTCGGCGCCGCTGTGTGCCGGCTTCCTGCTCATCTTCCTGAGCGTCATCATCAGCGAAACGCAGCTGAGCTTCCTGCGCCGCCGCAAATGAATCAACCGCAGAGGGCGATTGTACTTCTGCGGTTTTTCCATGCATTCCCTTGACTTCTTCCCTGCATCCTTCTATCATGAAGGCAGTCGTTTCCGTCCGGACGGCCCTTTGACATTTCCACCCTGCGGAGGTTCTTTTATGCCAATCTATGACCATATCACCGACCTGATCGGCCGTACGCCCCTGCTGCGGCTGACCAATTACAGCCAGACGCACAGCATCCCTGCGACGCTCCTGGCCAAACTGGAATGCTTCAACCCTGCCGGCAGCGCCAAGGACCGTGTGGCCGTCAGCATGATCGACGACGCCGAAAAGCAGGGGCTGCTGGCCCCCGGCGGCATGATCATTGAGCCCACCAGCGGCAACACCGGCATCGGCCTGGCGATGGCCGCCGCCGCCCGCGGGTATCGCTGCGTACTGGTCATGCCCGACACCATGAGCGTTGAGCGCCGCAATCTGCTGGCCGCCTACGGTGCGCAGGTCGAGCTGACCCCCGGCGCGCTGGGTATGCAGGGCTGCATCCAGCGGGCGGAGGAGCTCCACCGTCAGACGCCCAACAGCATCATCACCGGCCAGTTTGTCAACCCGGCCAACCCGGCGGCGCACTACGCCTCCACCGGGCCGGAGATCTGGGCGGACACCAACGGCCAGGTGGATATCTTCGTCGCGGGCGTGGGCACCGGCGGCACCATCACCGGCGTGGGGCGCTATCTGAAGGAGCGCAATCCTTCCGTGCGCATCGTGGGCGTGGAGCCCTCCGATTCTCCTCTGCTGACGAAGGGCATTGCCGGCCCGCACCCCCTGCAGGGCATCGGCGCGAATTTCGTCCCGGAGATCCTTGACCTCAGCCTGATCGACGAGATCATTGCCGTCACGGGCGAGGACGCCTACCGCACCGGCCGCGAGCTGGCCCGGCACGAGGGCGTCCTGGTGGGGATCACCTCCGGCGCAGCGGTATGGGCAGCGGCGCAGCTGGCGCAGCGCCCGGAAAACGCCGGCAAGACCATCGTGGCCCTGCTGCCCGACTCCGGCGAGCGGTATCTCTCCACCCCGATGTTCAAGGACTGAAATATAAATCGGCGCTTCCTGCCATCTGAGGAAGCGCCGATTCTGTTTTCACTTTTACTCGCTGACCGTTCTTTCCAGGGCGATGATGGTCTCGCCGCCCTCGGGGCTCAGCGTCCAGACTGCATCAGCGTCAAAGCTGCAGCCCTCAGGGGCGCTGATGACATGCACCTCCCAGGCATAGGGCTCCGCTGCAAAGGAGATCACGCCGTTTTCGTCCGCCGACATGACCTCACAGGTGTCCGGATCGCAAACGGTGATCTTCGCGCCGGGGATCGCTTCGCCCTGCTGGTCGATGAAGGTCAGGGTGTAAAGGGCCTGTCCCGCTGTCATATCAGGCGCCGGTTCCTCCTCGCCCCCGTCGGCATCAAGATAGCTCCAGCCCGTCACCGGATAGCCGTATGCGGTAAGCATCTGCACAAAGGCGTTTGCATCCGTCTCGCTGGCAAAGCAGACCGCCGTGCGGATATCGATCACCGCGCTGCGCTCCGCAGGGAAGAGCTGCACGTTGGTATAGCTGTAGCCGGTGGTGGCGACGCTGTCGATCTTCGTGGTGAAGTCATAGCCCTCGGCAGTCAGGAAGTCCGTCACGCTGCGGACGCTGCCGTCATAGTAGTTGACGATCAGCGCCGCTTCCGGGTCCACATTCTCCGCCAGGGTCGCCCGGAAGCTGGCTTCGCCGCCGGGGACGATGTAGTAGTCCGCCAGGCCGAAGACGTTCAGCAGCGCATAGGTGGGATCTGCAAAGGCGATCTGCCGCGCATCCGGGTTGCGCAGGGTCAGCGTCGTGCTGCCCGCCGCGGGATACACCGGATTGCCCGCCAGCGCCGCCGCTGCCGCATCTCCCTTGAGGAGCGCCGCATCATCGATGTAGACTACGTCTTCGCCGGCGGCCTGCGCGGCGTTCTTCTCATACACAAAGGCGATCTGATAGCTGCCGGCCGCCGGGAAGGCCCACGCATAGCGCGTCCAGTCCTTCTTGCCGCCAAATACCTTGACCGTTTCGCCGTTGACCTGCAGCTTCAGCAGATCGCAGCCCGCCTCCGTAGAGGTCTTGAAGGAAAAGGCCAGCACGTCGCCCGCCTCGGCCTCCACCGCCGTATACACCACAGCACTGGAGCCGTCGCAGCCCTTGTTGGCGGACATCAGGCACAGCCGCTCATCCTCCTCGGCAGGGATCATCGGCCATACATACTGGCTGGAGGGATTGGTGAAGGCCAGGCTGCCGCCTTCGGCATTGAGGGCCTCGGCCAGCTTATCCACTGCCGCGACCGGAACAGAGGACTTCACCGGAATGCTGTTGAGCAGCAGGGACTCCGTGTAGCCGTCGCCGACAAACACGTCAAAGAGATTTGCAAAGGTCTCTGCGCTGGTGATGGCGCCGGTATGGATGTAGCACACCCGGCCAAATCGGTCGATCACCACGCTGGTAGGGATGCTGGAGGCCTGAAAGCGCAGCGCCAGATTGGCCGTATCCCGCGCAACGGGGAAGGTCAGCCCGCGCTCGTCGGCGAAGGCGCGGAGAACCTCATCGTCGTCCTCCGCCTCGCAGGAGACTGCGATGACCTCCACCTGATCCTGGTAACGGGCATAGGCCTCCTGCATGAAGGGGAACTCCATCTTGCACGGCCCGCACCAGCTGGCCCAGATATTCAGGAGCACCATGTCCTTTTCTTTCAGCGTTTCGGAAAGGGAAACGCTCCGACCATCATAGGTCGTCACGGTAAAATCATCCACCTGACTGCCCAGGGTATAATACATGCTGCCTTCCGCCGAGGCAGACAGGCCTGCCAGGCAAAGGAGCAGCGCCGCCAGGAGCATCATCATACGCTTCATACTGCTGTACCTCCATTCATAATATCGGTCATTTTCATGATAAATTGCCGGCTCACTTTTGTCAATATCCTGACCATAATGTTACAAATCGGCTCAATTTCGGACACATTCCCCCTGAACGGCTATATTTTACCCAAGGGAATTTGTGAATTTCCAGTCACCCCCCTTTTCACCACCGGGATATTGTGATATAATGACTCTGTACGCGTGAAGTACACGACTGAATAGGAGGGCAATTCCAATGGCTATCGTAACGACCAAGGAAATGTTCAAGAAGGCTTACGAAGGCGGCTATGCCGTCGGCGCTTTCAACGTCAACAACATGGAGATCATCCAGGGCATCACCGAGGCTGCCGGCGAGCTGAAGGCTCCCGTCATCCTGCAGGTGTCCAAGGGCGCCCGCGCCTATGCCAACCACACCTACCTGGTGAAGCTGGTTGAGGCTGCCTCCATCGAGAATGATATCCCGATCGCTCTGCACCTGGATCACGGCGATTCCTTCGAGCTGTGCAAGAGCTGCATCGACGGCGGCTTCACCTCCGTCATGATCGACGCTTCCAGCAAGCCCTTTGCTGAGAACATCGAGCTGACCAAGCGCGTTGTTGAGTACGCTCACGACCACGGCGCTGTGGTCGAGGCTGAGCTGGGCACCCTGGCTGGCGTGGAAGACGACGTGGTCGTCGCGCACGGCGCTGAGATGTTCACCCGCCCCGAAGAGGTCGAAGAGTTCGTCTCCAAGACCGGCTGTGACTCCCTGGCCATCGCCATCGGCACCAGCCACGGCGCTTACAAGTTCAAGCCCGGCACCAAGCCCCAGCTGCGCTTCGACGTGCTGGAGGAGTGCGCAAAGCGCCTGCCCGGCTTCCCGATCGTTCTGCACGGCGCTTCCTCTGTGCCCCAGAACTTCGTCGAGGAGATCAACAAGTACGGCGGCAACATGCCCGGCGCCATCGGCATCCCCGAGGAGCAGCTGGCTCAGGCTGCCAAGCTGGCCGTGTGCAAGATCAACATCGACTCCGACATCCGTCTGGCCATGACCGCTTCCGTCCGCAAGTACATGGCGGAGCATCCGGATCACTTCGATCCCCGTCAGTGGCTCAAGCCCGCCCGTCAGGCTGTCAAGGACATGGTCACCCACAAGATCGTCAACGTCCTGGGCTGCAACGGCAAGGCCTGATCGACCGCACACCATCAGGAACCGTCCTTCGGGGCGGTTCTTTTTTTGCAATGCAAAACCCCGCCGCAGCCCTTGCCGCAGCGGGGTATCATATTGGGATCAATAAGGCCAGGCATCTTCACGCTCGGATACGCCGACCCAGAGCTGCTGAGTCTTCGCCTTGTAGGTATCCTGCGCCACGAATGTGCGGGACACCTCCTTGCCGTTGAGGTACTTGACCTGGAAGGTATCCACGACCACGCCTTCCTCCGCCTTGCGCTTGACCACCGGCTCATCGTCGATGTACACGACGTGCGTGCCAGTCTTATCCTCCACATACTCCGGCTCCGCCGGGGGCTGGAGAATCTCTACCGTCTCTGCAATCAGGTCATAGGTGACGCCCTCTTCATGGCTCTCGCCATAGATATCCACCTTGCAGACCCAGCGGTTGCCCACGCGCTCCAGATAGGTCAGGATATACACATTGCTGCCCGTGGTGTTTTTGAAGGTCAGGTCGATCTTCTTGCCGTCCAGGTTGACCGTCGCATCCAGACCATAGGCCGTATAGTTGACCTTGTCTGAGTGGGCTTCGCGCTTGGTGATGGTCATGTTGGCCCGCACCGCCGCCAGGTAGATGGTGGTGCTGGCCTGGCACACACCGCCGCCGTAGCCCTCGCGCTCGTTGCCGTAAGCATACTCGATCGCCAGGTGGAAGCCGTTTTTGGCTGACCGGGGACCCACGATGCCGTTGAAGGAGAAACTCTCGCCCGGCTTGAGCGTCGTGCCGTTGATGATCTCAAAAGCCCGCTCAATATTGGCCGTTCGGCCCTCGGTGGACATGGTGGAGATCTCCGTCATGGCGCTGCCGCGCAGGGTATGCTGCCTGCGGATATCCGCCTCCGTCACACTGGGCAGCAGCGTCTGGGGCGTCAGCTCAATGGAGCCGCTGGTCATATTTTCCACCATGCCGCTGATCTGCTCCTTGATCGGCGCAACATCCAGGAAATAGCCGTTCTGCTCCGGCGCGATCACGAAGGGATAGGAGTGCATCAGCGGGTTGAACTCGCTGATATAGGCGTCCGTGGGCTGACGATAGACCGTCGCGGCCAGGTCGTAAAGAATGCCGTCGATCACCCGTGTGTCGCCGCTGGGGAGCGCCGTGAAGCCCTCGTAGGGCTCTGTGAGCAGCGCATCCATGGCCGCCTTGCGTTCCTTGACGTCGTTGCTGGCATGACCGGGCTCCCAGGCTGCCGCCAGGGCGTCGTGCACATTGACCGTCATGCCCAGATCCGTCGCCTTGATGATGCGGATCAGCCCGCCCTGGTAGGTCAGGCGGATATTCCAAGCCTGCATACGCTGCTGAGCGCTGGCAGTAACTGCGTCCACCGCCTCCTGCTGGGTCATGCCGCCCAGGTGGATACCATCCACATAGACGCCCTCGCAGAAGCGGCTGTTGTAGGCGGACACTTCGTCATGGAGGGCGCTGCTGCGGGAAAGGTTCACCGCCAGGATCACGATGGCAACGATCGCCGCCAGGATCCCCGCCGCTGCCAGAATGAGCTTGAGCTTGCTGTTCCCCTTGCGGCCGCCGCCATCTCCGTTTCCTGCAGGCTGCCCCGCAGAACCGCCGTTCGGCTGCCAGTCATTCCCTGCCGGTGTGTAGGGCTGCGACCAGCTCTGCTGCACAGGCTGCTGCACCGGATAGGGCTGCGACCAGCCCTGCTGCGCGGGCTGCTGCACCGGGTAAGGCTGCGACCAGCCTTGCTGCACGGGCTGCTGTACCGGATAGGGCTGCGACCACCCCTGCTGCACAGGAACGCCGCCGTAGGGCTGCTGCCAACCAGCTTGCTGCTGCGCAGGATAGGGCTGCGTGTATCCGAAAGCGCCGGTGCTTCCGTCCGCCGAAGGCGCCTGCAAAGGTACAGCCGGCGTCGCAGCAGGCTTGCCTGGCATGGGCTGCGGGGCGCTCATGGATGGTTCGCTCACGAATTCTCCGGCATAGCGCTCGCTCCTGCGGTTGCGCGTGTTCGTCTGCTCAAAACCGTTCTGATTCATGCGCTCCCTCCTTTCTTCCGAATCTCATTGTCATCCGTTGGTATTCCTCTGATTTCAGTTCATATGGCTGATTTCGTGCATTGCCGCCGTCAGGGCAGCCACATCCTCCGCCGCGCTGCGCCAGTAGGGTGCCGTGAAGCCGGGGGCGGCGTGCTTTCCGTCGCCCTCGCTGTGGAAATCGCTGCCGCCGGTCACCAGGAAGCCCATTCGGCGGGCCATCCCGTCCAGACGGGGGAAGCCGCGGCTCATCTGGGAGGGATGGTATACCTCCACCCCCATGAGTCCCTGCTCCTTCCACGTTTCCAGCAGCATACGGAGGGTCATGTCATCCTTACCAAGCTCCGCAGGGTGGGCCAGCACCGGCACGAAGCCATTGCGGCGCATCAGCGGCAGCGCCTCCGCCATGGACAGGCGTTCCCCTTCCACATAGGCCGGGCAATCATTGCCGATCCACCGGTCGAAGGCCTCATGCGTGTCCCGCACATAGCCGCCGGCGACCAGCGCCCGGGCGATATGGAGCCTACCCACCGAGCCGCCGCAGCCGCGGCAGATGGCGTCGTAGTCCAGGGGCATCCCCAGCTGCGCAAGCTTCTCCACCATGCGACGGGCACGGGTGAGGCGCTTATCCGCCAGCTCCCGCAGCACGCGGCGCAGTTCAGGGGCGTCGCCCATGCCGTAGCCCAGCAGATGCAGGCCCTTCATGTCCCGCAGGGACAGCTCCGTGCCTGTCAGCACCGGGATCTCCGTGTTTTCCCCGCGCAGGGAGTCTACGCCGCTCAGGGCGTCATGGTCGGTGATGGCCATGATCGTCACGCCCCGGCTTGCCGCCAGCTTCACCAGCTCCCGGGGTGAAAGCATCCCGTCGGAGCTGGTGGTGTGCATATGCAGATCAGGCGTCATGCCCGTTCTCCGCTTCGTTTGCCGTGCCCACGCGGATGCCGTCGACCTTGCCGTCCTCCGCAGGCTTCTCCTGCTCCAGGATCTCATGCAGGGTGCGGGGCTTACCAGCGCCGGTCACCTCGGGCATCACGCCGGTGTCCATCAGCGCCACAAACTCCTTGCGGCTGATGGTCTCATGCTTCAGCAGCGCCTCGGTCAGCAGATCCAGCTTATCCCGGTTCTCCGTCAGCGCCTTGACCGCCAGGCTGTAGCATTCCTCCGCCAGACGCTTGACCTCCGCATCGATGCGGGCGGCGGTCTCCTCGGAGTAGCCGCGGCTCTGGCCGAATTCCATGCCCACGAACACCTGCTGGTCATTGTCCAGATACACCGGGCCAATGGCGTCGCTCATGCCGAACTGGGTCACCATGCGGCGGCACATTTCAGTGGCCTGCTGCAGGTCGCCCGTCGCGCCGGTGCCGAACTCGCCGAACACCAGCTGCTCCGCCGCGTGGCCGCCCATGAACATGGCGATGCGATCCATCAGCTGGCTCTGCATGAGCATGTCATTTTCGTCGGCCGGCAGGGACAGGGTGTGGCCGCCGGTCTGGCCGCGGGGTACGATGGTCACCAGGTGCACATCATCCGCATTGGGCAGCATATGGCCCACGATGGCGTGGCCGCCCTCGTGCACCGCCACGATGCGGCGGTCGCGGTCGGTCACCTTATGGCTGCGCTTCTCCGGGCCCATCTGTACGCGGGCGATGGCGTCCATCAGCAGCTGCTGATCGATCTCCTTCTTCCTCGTGCGGGCTGCCAGGATCGCCGCCTCGTTCATCATGTTCTCCAGCTCCGCACCGGTGGCGAAGGGGGTGCGCTTGGCGATCACCTTCAGATCCACGTCAGCCGCCAGGGGCTTGCCCTTGGAATGCACCTTCAGGATCGCCTCACGGCCCTCAAGATCCGGATAATGCACGGTGATGGTGCGGTCAAAGCGGCCCGGGCGCAACAGCGCAGGGTCGAGGATATCCCGGCGGTTGGTTGCCGCCATGACGATCACGCCTTCGTTGATGGCGAAACCGTCCATCTCCACCAGCAGCTGGTTCAGGGTCTGCTCGCGCTCATCATGACCGCCGCCCAGACCCGCGCCACGATGGCGGCCCACCGCGTCGATCTCGTCAATGAATACGATGGAGGGCGCGGAGCGCTTGGCCTGGTCAAACAGGTCGCGCACACGGCTGGCGCCCACGCCCACGAACATCTCGACAAAATCCGAGCCGCTTATGTTGAAGAACGGCACCTTGGCCTCGCCGGCGACGGCCGTTGCCATGAGC
>JAFQEB010000053.1 GCA_017399225.1 Clostridia bacterium
AGATCGAAAATCGGCGACATGCGCGGCTATTTTCGCGCTTTTCCGTTAGGAAAAGCTTCCTTACCCGAGCGAACGGCCGGGAGGAGGGAGGCGCGTGCGCCGACTAGTGAGAGCAAATGCTTGCATTTGCCGAACGAACCGACTCCACAGTGTGGAGTTGCTCCGCAGGAGCAAAGGTTCTGTAGCGAAGCGAAGGCGTATGCCAGCGCTGAGCTCGCTCAGTGATGGCCGATCGACCAGTGAGTGAGTGCGATATCTCGACAAAGTACCTTCAGTACTTTGTCGATGCTTTGAGGGCCGTCCGAACAATCGGACGGCCCTTGGCGTATCTGCAGGAATGGGAGCGACGCGCCCTCAGTTAAAGATGGGGCGGTCGTTTTCGTCGTACTCGACGGGCCAGACGTGGCAGTGGCGGTTGGGGTCGGACAGCGGGTCGCCGATGAAGCCCGGATAGGGGCGGGCGTGGAAGACCAGCAGGTCGCGGCCGGCCTTGTCCTTGGTGAAGGAGTTGTGGCCGGGGCCGTAGATCTTGTGCTCGGGATCGGTGACCATGACCGGCACGGGGCTCTTCGTCCAGCTGGCCTTGTCCAGCAGATCCGCGTCCTCGTCGGCGGTCAGCATCCCCATGGCATAGTTCTCGTCCGTCGCGGAGCCGGAGTAGGTCAGGTACAGCTTGCCGTTGTGCTTGAGGACGGAGGGGCCCTCGTTGACCAGGTAGCCGATGCACTCCCAGTCGTACTCAGGGACGGTCAGCAGGGTCGCAGGCAGCTTCAGCTCGGTGGCAGAGAGCATCTCGGCGATATACAGGTTGCTGTTGCCGGGGATGTCGTAGTCCCGCTGGGCCCAGCAGAAATAGCGCTTGCCGTTTGCCACGAAAGTGGTGGAATCAATGCAGAAGGACTCCCAGCCGGTGTTCATCTGGCCCATCTCGACCCATTCGTCCGTCATGGGATCGCCCTTGCACTGGATGCTGTAGGTGCGGTGGCTGAACACGCCGTGCTTGTCCGGCTCCTCAGCCGCAGCGGCGAAGTAGATGCACCACACGCTGCCAGCGGGGCTCCCGTCATCTACCTGGTGGATCTCAGGGGCCCAGATGTACTTGCTCATGGGGCCCTCGTCGTGCTTGCGCCACACCACGCGGGTGGGGGCGTCGGGCAGCTCCTCAATGGTACGGGCGCGGCGGAGCTCGATCAGGTCAAAGGCGGGGACGGAGGCGGTGAAATAATACCAGCCGTCGTCAGCCAGCAGGATGCAGGGGTCGGCGCGCTGAGGGATCAGAACGTCGCTGTATTTCTCGATCAAGGTCTTCGACCTCCTTTGTTTGTTATTGATATAATAGCATATCGGCGTCAGAATATCAAGTCCAGATCCCGAAGCCGCTGCCGGATCACCGCCGGGGAGACGCCCAGCTCGTCGGCCAGCTCCTGGGTGGAAACGCCGGAAAGATAGGCGTCGGCGAGGCTCTCGTCATCGTCCTCCAGCGGAGGCCGGGGCGGGGGCGGGGGCGCCTCCCGGGGCGGCTCGACAATGCGGAGCCGTCTGGCCTCCTGCGCCTTGCCGGCGGCCAGTTCAGCGGCCGCAGAGGGCGGGACTGCGGGGCGATACAGGAAGGACTGGGCGCTGCGGGCAAGCGTGCTGACCTGCTGGCGCATCCGGCGCTCCCCTGCGCTGTACTCGCGGAGCACCTTCAGGAAGGCGTCGCCGTATTTCTGTGTCTTCACCTCGCCCATGCCGCTGACGGAGAGCATCCCCTCCCGCGTCTGGGGGCGGATGCGGCACATGCTTTGCAGCGTTGCGTCGCTGCAGATGACATAGGGCGGCACATGCTGCCGTTTGGCCAGGGCCATGCGCACGGCGCGGAGCTGCTCGAACAGCTCGCCGCCCTTGGGGGCTTCGACCCTTCCGACGGCCTTTTTGCTGCGGCGTTTGCTGCCCGGCTCTGCCTCGGCAGCCTCGGCATAGCGGCCTCCGGTGCAGAAGCCGCAGGCCCCGCACGCCTCCCCCGCCGCATCCGCAAAATAGCGCAGGATGAACGTCCGCAGGCAGTGCGGTTTGGTGCAGTAGTCGATCATGCTCTGCAGACGCTGGAGATCCAGCTGGCGCACCCGGGCCTGTTCGGCTGCGGAGAGGGCTTCGTTGGGCGGGGAGTTGTTGATCATCCAGCGGGCGGTGAGGATATCCTGGGCGTTATAGAGCAGGATGCACTCCGCGGGCTCGCCGTCCCGGCCCGCGCGGCCCGCCTCCTGGTAGTAGGCCTCCATCGAGCGGGGCATGTTATAGTGGATCACAAAGCGCACGTTGGATTTGTCGATGCCCATGCCAAAGGCGTTGGTGGCGACCATGATCTGCACGCGGTCGTACTGGAGATCCTCCTGGTTCTGCTTCCGCTCCGCGTCGGAAAGCCCGGCGTGGTAGCGGCTTGCGGAGAATCCGGCGGCGTTGAGCTTGTCGCACACGTCCTCCACGGCCTTGCGGGTCGCGCAGTAGATGACGCCGCTCTGCCCCTGCCGCCCCTCCAGCAGCGCCATGAGGGCCGGGTCGCGGCGCTTGTGGCGCACGACCTCGAAGTACAGGTTGGGGCGGTCAAAGCCGGTAGTGGCGCTGACGGGGTTCACCAGCTGGAGATGGCGGATGATATCCTCACGCACGCGCGGCGTGGCGGTGGCAGTGAAGGCCCCCATCACGGGCCTGCGGGGCAGCTGGCGGACAAAATCGGCAATGCGCAGATACACGGGCCGGAAATCCTGGCCCCACTGGCTGACACAGTGCGCCTCGTCCACCGCGATCAGGGCAATGGGCGCGCCGCAGGCAAAGCGAAGGAAGGAGGGGGCCTCCAACCGCTCCGGGGCGACGTAGATGATCTTGTAGGCCCCCTGCCGGGCACGCTCCAGGGCCAGATCCATCTGGCGAGGGGTAAGGGTCGAGTTGAGGTAGGCCGCCGGAATGCCCGCGCTTTTGAGAGCGGCCACCTGATCCGCCATGAGGGAGATTAGGGGCGAAACGACCAACGTGATCCCCTGGAGGAGCAGCGCGGGCACCTGATAACAAACCGATTTGCCCGCGCCGGTGGGCATCACGCCCAGGGCGTCCCGGCCGGAGAGGAGCGCGTCGATCAGCGTTTCCTGCCCGGGGCGGAAGCTGCTGTGCCCGTAATAACGGCGCAGTGCCTCATGCTTGTCCATCGGCGGCCCTCCCTTCTCAGTAATGTCCCCATTGTACACCCGGCGGAGGGAAAAAGAAAGCGAACAGAGAGAAAAAAGACGCCTCCCGCACTTGGGAGACGTTCTGCGATGTTATGTGTCGTTCCGGAAGATGTACGCCAGGGTCAGGAACTCGCCGTCCCGTTTGTCGGCGGGGTGGTAGAGCGTGCCGTCGTGGAAGGCCATCAGCTCCGTGGTGAAGGCCACATCGTGCTCGGCCATGGCCTGGGAAAGGCGCGCCAGGTGCTTCAAATGCGGGGGCAGCATGGCGGCGGCGATGCTGTACAGGTCAGCGGACAGGCGGCATACCTCCTCCTGCAGCTGCTCCGCCAGCGAGCGGAACACCTCCTGATACAGCCGGTCGTACTGCGTCTTGGTGAAGATGACGAAGTTCGGTGCCAGCCCGTCCGCTGACGAAACGACAAAGCCCTTTTCGATCAGCCGCGCCAGAACGTACTGCTCGCCCTCCGCCACACAGGCGCGGTCAAAACCCGACCAGATCAGCTTTTCCAGCAGCTGGCGCAGGGCCTTGTATTCCGGCGTCCAGGCGTCCATCATGTCCTCGATCTCGCTCTGGCCGAAGTTGTGCAGCCCGAACCAGTAGAAGCCGTCGTTGCACATGCTGCCGTTGTAGTCAAAGCAGCGGCGGGCGTCGGTGGGCTCGGTGCGGTCAAAGCCCAGGGGCCAGTACTTGCCGCCGTCAGGACGGATGGGCGGCTCAGGGGTCTCCGTCACCAAAGGCAGGCGGCGGGTGAAGAGGTAGATCAGCAGCCAGAGGAGCTTCGCCATCGGCCTGTCGCTGCCGGTGAAGCCGATATCGCGGATCGTGGCCTCATGGGCCAGCAGATGCCCGGTGATCACGTCGCACAGCGTCGCCTTGTGCTGTTCAAACACGTGGAACATCTCCGCCTCCTGATGGCTGGTCATGATGAGAAAATCGGTGTAGTACCGTCCGCCGCGTTCCCGCAGCAGCTCCTGCTCCGTCAGCCATGTCAGGTCGTGCTCCACGTAGGGCCGGGCCACGCCCAGCATCTCCGCCAGCTCATGAGCAGTGCGGCCTTCGTGATAGCAGGCGCAGCAGATGTTCTGCATCAGCAGGCTCTCCCGGATGCGGTTGACGGCGTTGTTCGGCGTGTCCTGGCCGTTGATGCCCATGTGCAGCGTGCGGGGGGTGTAGACAAATTCGGTCTGTTTCATATCAAAAGCTCCTTCCCTGAGTTTCCTGCGGGTTTCAAAGAGGTGCCAGCGCAGCGTGCCCTCGGAGACGCCCAGGCGGCGGGCGATCTCCCGCTGGGGCAGCTGTTCGACATAGCAGAGGATCATCGCCTCCCGCTGGAGGCGGCTGAGGTTCACGATGCGCCGGTGCAGCCACGCGCTGAGCTGGAGCTGCTCCTGGTCGTCGGCCAGGTCGGCGGCAAAGTCCTCCGGCGCGGGATAGGCGTCCTCCAGCGGCAGGGTGCGGTGGACAGTCAGCGTCCGCAGCTGCTTGCACCACACATAGCGGGCGACCTTCCACAGCAGGTGCTCCGGCTGCCGGAGGGCGCTGCCTGATCGCTCCTCCTTCCTGGCGGCGGCAAAGAACTGCAGCCAGACCTCCTGGGCCAGCTCCTCGGCGCCGGCGCGGGAGCCAGTCTTGTTCAGCGCCCATTTCAGCAGGGGCAGAGAGTATTCCTCGACCCAGTCAGCAAAGCGGGTCTGCATCACGGCTCACCTCCAGCGGGATATTTCAGAAGCTTCTGCTCATATAGTACCACATGCAGCGGCAATGTTGGGGGGATGAGGAAAAATTACCGCCGGGCCGGGCTTTTTCCCAAATGTCGTTTTGGCCGCTTCAAAGCAGCGACTGATACGGCTGAGTTGTCCTTGCGCACGGGAGGCTGCATATGGTATAATATCCTCAGCAGCCGGAACCGGTCAGGCTGCGGCACAAAAGTCACCCCATCCCCCTCAGGGGGGCAACGGAAAGGAGCGTTTTCATGGAGAATATCGGGAATATCATGCCCTGGCTCATCGGCGGCGGAGTGCTGCTGATCCTCATCATCATCTTCATGTGCAACTACATCAAGGTGCCGCCGAACGTGGCGCTGATCGTCTCCGGCCGCAAGCATAAGTACAAGGTCAAGGACGCAGAGGGCAAGGAGATCGTCAAGCGGTTCGGCTACCGCATCGTCCGCGGCGGCGCGACCTTCGTCATCCCCTTCTTCGAGCGCGTGGATAAGCTGAACCTGGGCATCATGCAGGTGGATATCAAGACCGGCCAGCCCGTGCCCAGCCAGGAGTACATCGGCGTGATGGTCGACGGCGTGGCCAACATCAAGATCGGCTCCGACGACGTTTCCGTCGCTACTGCGGCCGAGCAGTTCCTGGGCTGGAAGCAGCAGGAGATCGCTGCCGTGGCCATGCAGGTGCTGGAAGGCAACATGCGCGAGATCATCGGCCGCATGACCATCGCCGACCTGGTGCAAAACCGCGACAAGTTCGCCAACGAGACGCAGAACGCCGCCACGGCGGACATGCGCAACATGGGTCTGGAGATCGTCAACATCACCATCCAGAACTTCTCTGACAACGACGGCGTGCTGGATACCCTGGCGGTGAAGAACATCGCCGAAAAGAAGCGTGACGCTGATATCGCCCGTGCCGAGGCCCAGCGCGATACCGTCATCCGCCAGTCCATCGCCGACCAGGAGGGCAACAAGGCCCGCGCCGAGGCCAATGCCACCATCGCCGAGCAGAACAAGGTGCTTGAGCTGCGCCGCGCCCAGTTCCGCGCCGAGCAGGACCGCGCCAAGGCAGACGCTGACCTGGCCTACCAGGTGCAGCAGGAGAATGCCCGTAAGGAGCTGGAGACCGAGCGTGCTGCGGCTGAGCTGATCCGCCTGCAGAAGGAAACCGAGCTCCAGGCCCAGCAGGTTCAAATTCAGCGCGAGAAGCTGTCCATCGACGTCCGCGAGCGGGCCGAAGCCGAGCGCGACGCGAAGATCGCCGCCGCAGAGGCCGAGCGTGCCGTCACCCAGGCCCGCGCCGAAGCTGAATTGTACAAGGCCGAGAAGGAAGCGGAGGCCAACCTGATCTCCGCCCAGCGCGAAGCAGAAGCGAAGTTCATCCTGGCCCAGAAGGAGGCCGAAGCCATCCGCATGAAGGGTGAAGCCGAGGCCGAGGCCATGCTCAAGAAGGCCGAAGCCATGAAGCAGTACGGCCAGGCCGCCATGATGCAGATGGTCATTGATAAACTGCCCGACATGGCCAAGGCTGTCTCCGAGCCCCTCTCCAAGACCGACAAGATCATCCTCTTCGGCGAGGGCGGCGCCACCTCCATGGCCCGCGACACCGCCGGCACCATGCTGCAAACCTTCGAGGCCGTGAAGGACGCTGTGGGCCTGGACATCCCCAGGATGCTCAAGGACGTGACCACCGGCGGGCTGATCGGCAAGGCCGTGGCTGACGACGAGAAGGCGGAGTAAGGAGCAGCAGATGGAAGACCGTTTTGAAAAGGTATACACCCAGGGCATGATGAACGTCATGGAGATCTGGGTGGACAAGGAAACCGGCGTGAACTATGTGTTCCACGCCAGCGGGTATGCCGGCGGCATGACTGTTCTTGTGGACAAGGACGGCAAGCCGATGGTCACCCCGGTCAGGTAAACCCCATGGGAGGCTGCACAGCGCAGTCTCCCTTTTTATGATCCCAAATGCTGCTGCCCTCTTGCGCCGACAGCGGTTTTCCCCTATAATGATTGTATACAATTTTACGAAAGGTGCTGACTGTGTATGAAGCTGCTGCTCAAGAACGCCCGGATCTACGACGGTACCGGCGCTGCCGCCTTCCGAAGCGACGTGCTGGTGGAGGACGACCGCATTGCACAGGTCGCCCCCGGTATCGACGCACCTGCCGATCAGGTGATCGACCTGCAGGGCCTGTCCCTGGCCCCCGGCTTTATCGACGCCCACTCCCACAACGACTGGTTTGCCCTGCGCAGCGATCCGCTGCCCTGGTTCGCGCCCTTTATCCGCCAGGGCATCACGACCTTTGTGACGGGCAACTGCGGCATCTCCACCGTGGGTTTTGACCGGGACTGCCCCCATGCGGATCTCATCGGCGCGGGTCTGTTCAGCTTTGGCGACGCGACGGAGCGCAGCGGCTCCCTGAAGGCGTACTTTGAGGCGGCTGACGGCGCCATGCCCTGCAATCTGGCGGTGCTGGCCGGCCATTGCACCTCCCGTGCTGCGGTGTCCGGCAGCGTGAACCGCCCCCTGACGCAGGAGGAGGAAGACCGTATGCTCGCGCTGATGGAGGAGGCCCTCCGGCAGGGCGCGGCGGGCATCTCCCTGGGCCTGATGTACGATCCCGGCCTGTACGCCCAGAAGGAGGAGCTCAAAAAGGTCGCCGCCCTGTGCGCCAAATATGACCGCCCCCTGACGGTGCATCCCCGCGCCAACTCTGCCGTGTCGATGTCCTATCCGGAGCTGCTGGGCCGTTCCCATCTGCTGCGCGCGGTGGACGAGCTCAAGGAGATCGCCCTGGAAACAAAGTGCAGGCTGCACTACTCCCATGCCATCTTCGTCGGCCGCCGCTCCTTCAAGGACAAGGCCGAGTTCCTCGAAATCATGAACGGCCTACGCGAGGCCGGCGTCGACGCCATGTTCGATATCTACAACGAGCTTCTGGGCGTGTCGGTCATCACGGTCATCCTGCCCGCATGGTACCAGGCCATGACCCCTGAGGAGCGCAAGAAGCCCTTCAACCGCCTGAAGCTCTCCGTGCTGGTGTATGCCTCCAGCCTCCTGCTGGGCTTTGGCTTCAAGGACATCCAGATCGCTTACATCGGCAAGGGCTACGAGAAGTACGAGGGCAAGTCCGTCCACGACATCGCCAAGGAAGAGGGCCTCTCCGACCTGAATGCCTACCTGATGCTGTGCGAGAAGAGCGACTTCAAGGGCCGCGTCAACATGGGCCCCTACACCACGCCGGAGATCATCGCCGACTTTGAGCACAACGAGAACTGCCTGTACATGACCGACGCCTGGGTGGAGGAGTTCGGCGTGCAGAATCCCGCCATCTACGATTGCTTCCCCAAGTTCCTGCGCGATTCCCTCACCGGCACCGGCGACACGATGGAGAACACCATCCGCCGCATGACCGGCGCCACCGCCGACCGCTTCCAGCTCAAGGATCGCGGCTATGTGAAGCCCGGCTGCTTCGCCGACCTGACCGTCTTTGACGAGGCGGAGATCAAGGCCGCCACCCCCGATCAGGAGAAGTCCTTCGGCATCAAGAAGGTCTTCATCAACGGCAAGCTGGCCCTGGACGGCGATGAGCTTCAGACTGAGAACCTCAAAACCTCCGGCAGGGCTGTGCCGGTCAACTGATTCCACATGCCGCAGCGCCAATGGGCCTGCGGCTTTCACTTTGGCAAAATCTGATCATTAAACGGTTGCCGCTGCGTAGCATCCTGCGCGCGATCCTGCTATACTGCAGTTAACAGCAACGTTCCGCGACAACTTCACACAGGAGGTGCCCCATGTATCCCGATGAGCGCAAAGGCAATCCCATCACCCCCGCCAGCCTCCCCGAGGGGCTGAAGGACAACCGCTTCCCCGATCCCCACATCAAGATTTTCGTCAACCCCGACACCGGTCGGGAGAACATGTACGTCTACGTCGGCCATGATGAGGGCTTCAACCAGTTCATCATGCGGGACTGGTACGTCATGTGGTCGGAGGATCTCGTCCACTGGCAGTGTGCCAAGTCCCTGCGGCGCGAGGACACCTACATGCCGGATGACTCCGTCAACTGCTGGGCCTGCGACTGCGTGCAGAGCCCCTGGGACGGCAAGTACTACCTCTACTACTCCAACGCCGGCGACGACACCGGCGTGGCCGTCTCCGACCGCCCTGAGGGCCCCTTCGTGGACGCCCGCGGCAAGACGCCCATCCTGCCCAAGGGCATCACGCCCACCAACTCCTACGACCCGGATATCATCCTCCCGGACGAGGATGACCCCAACGCCTACATCCTCTTCGGCTCCGACTGGACGGATCACTACTGGGCCATGCAGCTGAAGGAGAACATGGTGGAGGTCGTGCCCGGCACGGCCCGCAAGGTGCCCGTGTACCCCGCCGACGGCACGCCGACGGAGCTGCTGGGCCCGCTGCGCTCTGACCAGGCGGAGGTCTTCCGCTACAAGGATACCTGGTATATGTACTGGGCAGGCCGCTATTCCACCAGCAAGAACCGCCTGGGCCCCTACATCTTCCGCGCCGACATCGGCAAGGAGATCCCCCACTACCCCGACGGCCGCTGCTTCATCGACCACGGCTCCTTCCTGGAGTGGCACGGACAGTGGTTCTACGCCGTCAGCCACGGCACGGAGAGCTGGAGCTTCCGCCAGAGCTGGCTGATGTACCTGCATGTGTGCGACGACGGCACCCTCATGCTGGACGAGACCATCCGCCGCTGCGGCGTAGGCCAGTACTTCGCCGGCTGGGACAAGATCGAGGCGGAGTGGTACATGGGCGTCACCGGCGGCCTCAGCAAAATTGAGCTGAAGAACGAAGACGGCACCCACGCAGGCTTTGCCATTGCCCAGGAATCCGGCGAGGGTGAGGCGCGCTACCCCCATATGTACGGCCTTCGGCCCGGCAGCCGCATGACACTGTGCGCCAGGGGCCAGGGCAGCATCGAGGTGCTGGCCGACGGCACGTCCCTGGGCGTCGTCAGCGTGGACAGCGCCGATTTCACCGACGTGCAGCTGCCCGCCGCGCTGCCCGAGGGCGAGCACGACCTGACGCTGCGCTTCACCGGCAGCATCACCCTGGACTGGCTGCGCATCGCGGAGGCATAAAACAAGTCCCCGGCAGAGCGATCTGTCGGGGAACCTTGCGTTTTGGCGCGAAAAATGCGATAATGAGCCAGCGAGAAATAACGCTGTGAGGCGGTGAGGCATTGAAGCAGGCCTGGCGGACGCTCCTGAAGTTCCTGCCGGAGGGGCTGCTGGGGATCGCCGCCCTGCTCACGCTTCTTATGGTGCTGAATCTGTACAAACCGGCACAGCCCACGCCCTACACCGCCCAGGGAAACGCGCTGGTGCTGCCGTCTCCGGCGGGCCTGCCTGCGGCGGGGCTGCTCAACGCCGGGGACGCCGCCGCCCTGGATCAGCTGCCCGGCGTGGGCGAGGTGCTGGCCCAGCGCATCATCGCCGTGCGCGAATCCGACGGCCCTTTCTACTACCCGGAGGATCTGATGACCGTCAGCGGCATCGGCGAGAAGCGTTTCGCGGAGATCACGGCCTGGCTGGCCCAGCACGAGGCCACGCCGACGGATCTTCCGATCGGCCCATAAGCAAGAAAGAAAAATTTTTTGAAAAAAGCGAATTTCCCTCTTGCAAATTCCGCCGAACTGTGTTAGTATATATCCGTTGCCCGATGAGGCAGCTATCGCAAGATGCTGATATAGCTCAGCAGGTAGAGCGCATCCTTGGTAAGGATGAGGTCCCCGGTTCAAATCCGGGTATCAGCTCGCAAACCCAGTCAGAAATGACTGGGTTTTTGCTTTTTGTACTGGATTTTCTGCAGGAAATGGGGCGGGAGGCTTCATTTTGAAGACCTCCTGTCCCGCATTTCGCCGCTTTGTCAAATCGAATATCAATTTTGTGTGTTTTCGCATGCCCGGAATGCCTTGATTTTACTGGCTTTCCGGGCTTTTTGCGTTGTCAATCGCCGCGTCAAACGGAGGCATTGCCGCCTCCCGCTGGCGCTGCATAGATGCGGTCGATCACCTGCGCGGCATCGTTCGCCTTTCTGCGGCCCTTGACGTAGTGCTTCAGCGTCATCTCCGGCGTGGCATGGCCTGCGGCATGCTGCGTCAGCTTG
>JAFQEB010000054.1 GCA_017399225.1 Clostridia bacterium
CATTGATAATCAACCCGCTCAGCGCAGGGCCGAAGATGACCGATACGCTGGAGATAAGCATGTACAGTGAAAATCCCTTGGCGACCCGATGGGGCGGAAAATCCGTCACGATGTAGGACAGCACTACCGGCGCCACGGCTGCACTGCCCACGCCCACGATGAACCGGGCGATCAGCATCACCGGCAGCGACGGCGCAAGGGCCGCCAGCGCATTGCCCAGCGTATAGACGATGATGCCCGTCAGCAGCGTGACGCGTCGGCCCAGAACATCGCCCAGCTTGCCAAGGATCGGCGCAAAGGCTGCGGTGGACATGGCCTGGGCCAGTGCCGTCCAGGTGGTGTTGTTGTAGGAAATCCCCAGATCCTGCACGAAGGCAGGCCCCAACACGGCGGAGAACCCGCCGACAAGGCTGATCAGGAATGCTGCCAGCGCATAGGGGATGAACCCTTTCAGGTGCGATTTGCTTTGCTTCATCATGGACACTCCTTGCAGCGATTCATCGCTATGATGCCCGGATTTCAGTGTATTATTTACATCCCGGCGGACATACTGAATGCGAGGGAGGGATTCGTATGAAACAGAAATTCTATACCTGCCGACATTGTGGCAATATCCTGGCGATGATCCACGATGCGGGCGTGCCGGTGCAGTGCTGCGGCGAGAAGATGCACCGCCTGGAGCCCGGCACCACTGAGGCCTCCGGTGAAAAGCATATGCCCGTATATACCCGGGAGGGCGATACGGTGCATGTGACGGTGGGTTCCGTGGAGCACCCCATGACGGAGGAGCATTACATCGAGTGGGTGTGCCTGGAGGGCGAGCACGTCATCCAGTATGCTCACCTGAAACCCACGGACAAGCCCAAAGCAAAATTTGCCCTGTGCAAGGGCGATGAGGTGCGGGAGGTTTACGCGTTCTGCAACCAGCACGATCTGTGGAAACATTAAGGAGGGTAAAGCATGTCTCTGATCAACAAGGAAGTATCCGATTTCAAGGTCTATGCCTACCACGCCAACGACTTCAAGTTCGTTTCCAAGGAGGATATCCTCGGCAAGTGGAGCGTGTTCTTCTTCTATCCGGCAGACTTCACCTTCGTCTGCCCCACCGAGCTGGAAGATCTGGCGAACAAGTACGAGCAGTTCCGCAATGTGGGCTGCGAGGTCTACGCGGTGTCCACCGATACCCATTTCGTCCACAAGGCCTGGCACGATGCGTCCGAGCGCATCCGCAAGATCAGCTATCCCATGCTGGCAGACCCGACCCATGCCCTGTCCCGCGATTTCCAGGTGCTGATCGAATCCGACGGCCTGGCGGAGCGCGGCACGTTTATTATCAACCCTGAGGGCAAGGTCGTGGGATATGAGGTCACGGCAGGCAACGTGGGCCGCAACGCGGAGGAGCTGTTCCGCAAGGTGCAGGCCTGCCAGTTCGTCCACGCCCACGGCGATCAGGTCTGCCCCGCCAACTGGACGCCCGGCGCAGAGACGCTCAAGCCCAGCCTGGATCTGGTGGGACAGCTGTGATGACCGAAACGAAGAATCTCTACGATGTAATCATCATCGGCGGCGGGCCTGCGGGGCTCACCGCCGCCATCTATCTGGCCCGGGCGCGTTATCGTGTGCTGGTGCTGGAGAAGGAACAATTCGGCGGGCAGATCACCATCACCCACGAGGTGGTGAACTACCCCGGCATTGGTAAAACCAGCGGCAAACAGCTGACTGAAACCATGCAGCAGCAGGCGGAAGCCTTCGGCGCGGAATTCCTGCTGGCGGAGGCGACGGGGCTTGATCTGACGGGCGACGTCAAGACCGTCCGTACGGGGCGCGGTGATTTCCAATGCTTTGGCGTGCTGCTGGCGACCGGCGCGCACCCGCGGATGGTGGGCTTCAAGGGGGAAGCCGAGCACAAGGGCCGCGGCGTTGCCTACTGCGCCACCTGCGACGGCGAGTTTTTCACCGGCAAAGAGGTCTTCGTGGTGGGCGGCGGCTTTGCGGCGGCGGAAGAGAGCGTATTCCTGACCAAATTCGCCCGGCATGTGACGATTCTGATGCTCACGGAGGACTTCACCTGCGCCGAAGCAGCCGCTGAACCCGCCCGCAGGCACGAGAAGATCTCCATCCTGCCCACTACGGAATTGCTGGAGGTTGCCGGAGAAAACGGGCTGACCTACGCCCGCTGGCGCAATACCAAAACGGGTGAGGAAACGGAGTATCGCAGCAAAGACGGCGAATCCTTCGGTGTGTTCGTTTTTGCCGGGTATGAACCGGCAAGCGGCTTGGTGAAGGGCCTTGTGGAGCTGAATGAGAAGGGCTACATCCTGACCGACGGCTCGCTGAAAACCAACGTAGAAGGCGTGTATGCGGCGGGCGACGTGTGCATCAAGCCACTGCGTCAGGTGGTCACAGCCACCGGTGACGGCGCACTGGCTGCTACGGAGCTGGAGAAATACGCTGCTGCCATGCAGCGGAAGACCGGCTTGCAGCCGCAACAGCCAGCCCCAGCAGTCAAGGAGCTGCCTTCCGCACAGGAGGCAGGCGCAGTCCCCGACGGTAGCCTGTTCACCCCGGAAATGTGCCAGCAGCTGGAGACGGTGTTCAGCCGGCTGAATCGTCCGTTGCAGCTTACGCTGTATCTTGATGAGCGCCCCGTCTCCGCAGAGCTGAAGCGCTTCATGACAGAGCTGACCGGCATGACGGACAAGCTGACCATGCAAGTGGCGGAACGTTCCGCTTCTTCGCAGGAGGCTCCCTGCGTGCGCGTCTGTCTGCAGGATGGCACGCCTACCCGACTCGCCTTCCACGGCGTCCCCGGTGGACATGAGTTCACTTCCTTTGTGCTGGGCCTGTATAATGCAGCAGGGCCTGGTCAGGCGCTGGATGAAGATACACGCCAGGCCATTGCTGCACTGAACAAACCGGTGGAGATGAAGGTGCTGGTGTCCCTTTCCTGCACCATGTGTCCGGATCTGGTCGTGGCAGCACAGCACATCGCAGCCCTCAATCCCAATGTGACTGCGGAAGTGTATGATCTTGCCCATTTTGCGCAGCTGAAGGAGCGCTATCAGGTCATGAGTGTCCCCTGCCTTGTACTCAATGGGAATCAGGTGACATTTGGCAAGAAGAATATCCAGCAGCTCTTGGCGCTGCTTTCTTAGCATAGACTCTATGCATCAGGTCATATCTTCATAGAAAAGGGGCTGCTGCGTCATGCAACAGCCCCGATATTCATTTACTGCCAGTCAACAACGCCAACCCAGGATAGCAGGAACTCGCGCTCATGGGCGTTGCCCTTGACGGACTGGGACGCCGCGACAATGGGCATCCACTTCTGCACGTACTGGCGGGCGGTGTCGCTCTTGCGGCAGAAGAGGGAGAGGTACTTCGAAGCCATGTCCTCGTTGCCAGCCAGGCAGAAGAGGAGGTAGGTGCGGGCCGCGTCAGCAGAGGCGTTACCCTGCGTGGCGTGGGACCAGTCCAGGATGTAGGGTGTGCCGTCCTCGGTGATGATGATGTTGGACGGATTGAAATCGCCATGGCACACCTTGTTGTGCTTGGGCATGCCCTCCAGACGGGTATGCAGATCGTAGCGGGTGGTGGCATCCAGCTGCGCCTGGCTGATCTTGCGGTTCATCTTGTCCTTCAGCTTGCTCAGCATCGGGCAGGTCATGGAGTGCATCTTCAGCTGCAGATCAACCAGCAGCTCCAGATACTCCTCCGTATGCTCACCTTCGGTGTCCTCCTGGATCATCTGCGCGAGGGTCTTTCCCTGGATGAACTCAGACACAATCGCCCACTTGCCATCCACGGTCGTGACGGCCAGAACGCGCGGGATGTTCAGCCCCGTCTCCTCAATGCGCGCCTGGTTCAGCGCCTCGTTCAGGACGTCAGCCTTGGAATACTCCTCATCAAACACCTTGATGCACTTGTCGCCATCACGATAGATGGTCTTGTTCTTCCGCTGCGCAATCACATTGTCCAGATTCATTATTGTTACCTCCCTCTCTTAAGCCATGCGGCCCTTGTTGTACGTAACCTTCACGGGATCAGCCTGCACATCAGAGGGCAGATCCTTCTCGCTGGGGGTGGGCAGCTCCTCGAAGTGCTTACCGTAGTAAGCATTCAGATACATCTGCTTGATCTCGCTCATCAGCGGATAGCGGGGATTCGCGCCGGTGCACTGGTCGTCGAAGGCCTGCTCGACCATCTCGTCCAGCTGCGCCAGGAACGTGGCCTCGTCAATGCCATACTCGGCGATGGTGTCCTTGATGCCGACCTTGTGCTTCAGGTCGTTGATCATGGCAATCAGGCCCTCCAGCTTCTCCTCGTCAGAGTCGCCCTTCACGCCCAGGTAATCCGCCACCTCGGCGTAGCGGCTGAGAGTGTGGGGATGATCGTACTGGGAGAAGGTGCCCATCTTGGCGGGCGCCTCGGCGGCGTTGAAACGCAGGACTTCCTCGATCATCAGCGCGTTGGCAACGCCATGGGGCAGGTGGTGGAAGGCACCCAGCTTGTGCGCCATAGAGTGACACACGCCCAGGAAGGCGTTAGCGAAGGCCATACCAGCCATGGTGGCGGCGTTGGCCATCTTCTCGCGGGCCTCGACGTCGGTCTGGCCGTTCTCGTAGGCGCGGGGCAGGTACTGGAAGATGGTCTTCAGTGCCTTCAGCGCCAGGCCATCGGTGTAATCGGTGGCCAGCATGGCGGCATAGGCTTCCAGCGCATGAGTGACAGCATCGATGCCGGAGGCAGCAGTCAGGCCACGGGGGGCGGACATGTGGAAGTCGGTGTCGATGATGGCCATGTTAGGCAGCAGCTGGTAGTCCGCCAGGGGGTACTTCACGCCGGTGGTTTCATCGGTGATGACGGCGAAGGGGGTCACCTCGGAGCCAGTGCCGGCAGAGGTGGGAATGGCGATGAAGTAGGCCTTCTCACCCATCTTGGGGAAGGTGTACACGCGCTTGCGGATGTCGATGAAGCGCATGGCCATGTCCATGAAGTCGGCTTCGGGATGCTCATACAGCACCCACATGATCTTGGCCGCGTCCATCGCGGAGCCGCCGCCCAGGGCGATGATGGTGTCGGGCTTGAAGGCCGCCATCTGGGCTGCGCCTTCCTTGGCGGAAGCCAGCGTGGGATCAGGCTGCACATCGAAGAAGGTGGTGTGCACGATACCCATCTCGTCCAGCTTATCGGTGATGGCCTTGGTGTAGCCATTCTGGTAGAGGAAGTTATCGGTGACGATGAAGGCGCGCTTCTTGCCCATCACAGTCCTCAGCTCGTCCAGAGCCACGGGCAGGCAGCCCTTCTTGATGTAGATCTTCTCAGGGGTACGGAACCAGAGCATATTCTCCCTTCTTTCAGCCACAGTCTTGATGTTGATCAGGTGCTTCACGCCCACGTTCTCGGAAACGGAGTTGCCGCCCCAGGAGCCGCAGCCCAGCGTGAGGGAGGGAGCCAGCTTGAAGTTGTACAGGTCGCCGATGCCGCCCTGAGCCGCAGGCGTGTTGACAAGCACGCGGCAGGTCTTCATGCGGGCGGAGAAGGCGCTCATCTTGGCCTGCTGGGTCTGGGTGTCAATGTAGATGGAAGAGGTGTGGCCATAGCCGCCGTCCGCGACCAGCTGCGCAGCCTTATCCAGCGCATCCTCGAAGGAGGTCGCCTTGTACATCGCCAGCACGGGAGACAACTTCTCATGGGCGAATTCCTCGCTCAGATCAACACTCTCGACCTCGCCGATGAGGATCTTGGTACCGGCCGGAACGGTGACGCCTGCCAGCTGGGCAATGCGCGCAGCCGTCTGACCGACAATCTTCGCATTCAGAGCACCGTTGATGATGATCGTCTTGCGAACCTTCTCGGTCTCAGCAGGATTGAGGAAGTAGCAGCCACGGGCAGCAAACTCGGTCTTCACCGCATCGTAGATGCTCTCCATGACGATTACGCTCTGCTCGGAAGCGCAGATCATGCCGTTATCGAAGGTCTTGGAGTGGATGATGGAGGAAACAGCCAGCAGGATATCCGCGCTGTCGTCGATGATGGCCGGGGTGTTGCCAGCGCCGACGCCCAGGGCAGGCTTACCAGAGGAGTACGCTGCCTTCACCATGCCAGGGCCACCGGTGGCCAGAATGATGTCAGCCTCGCGCATGACGGTATTGGTCATCTCCAGAGAGGGCACATCGATCCAGTTGATGATACCTTCGGGAGCACCGGCAGCGACCGCAGCTTCCAGGATCAGTTTGGCAGCGGCAATGGTGCTGTTCTTAGCGCGGGGATGTGGGCTGATGATGATGGCGTTGCGGGTCTTCAGGGCGATCAGGCACTTGAAGATCGCGGTGGACGTGGGGTTGGTGGTGGGGATGACAGCGGCGATCACGCCGATGGGCTCGGCGATCTTCTGGACGCCGTAAGCCTTGTCCTCCTCGATCACGCCGCAGGTCTTGGTGTCCTTGTAGGCGTTGTAGATATACTCGGCAGCGTAGTTGTTCTTGATGACCTTGTCTTCCACCACGCCCATGCCGGTCTCCTCCACGGCCATCTTGGCCAGCGGGATGCGGGCCTTGTTGGCAGCAGTCGCAGCAGCCTTGAAGATGCGGTCAACCTGCTCCTGGGTGAAGGTTGCAAACTCCTGCTGAGCTTTCCGGGTGGCATTGATGGCCGCCAGCAGGGTATCAACATTGTCAATCATCGTGCGATCCTGCGTATTCATACCGATGAACCTCCATTCTATCTATGACAATCCTTCGATTGTTAAGCAATTAACGAAGTTTTTTCGACAATTTAATAGCGATGGCGGCAAAAGCCGCAGCAGGTCAATCCATCAGGACTTCTGACGCCATCGCTTAGGGTCTACCGGGTCTCTATCCCCGAGGGGAAAGCGTCCCTCCCCCTCACAGAGGAGGGACACTGGATTTTAGGCCTTCAGAGCAGCCTCTTCCTTGATCTTCGCATTTGCCTTCTCAACGTTCAGCTTGGTCAGCAGGAAGGTGACCAGGCCGCAGAAGATGGCAGGCAGCCACAGGTACATGATGTTCAGCATGGTGAGCACGGATTCGGGCTGAGTAGCAACGCCGCCCTCAATGAAGCCGGCGGCAGCCAGCAGCCAACCGGAGATTGCAGTACCCAGACCGCCGCCGATCTTGACGCCCAGAGAAGTACAGGAGTACATGGTGCCATCGATCCGCTTGCCGGTGGTCAGGTAGGTGTAGTCAGAAGCAGAGGCGATAACCGCATTCAGGTCGCCCTGCAGGGGGCACATACCCAGAGAAGCGATGGCGGTAAAGACCAGCATCATGGGGACACTGCCAATGTAAGCACCCACAATCACCAGAATTCTTGCGATGGTCGCCAGAGCGTAGCCGGTGTAGTTGATCTTGTACATGCCGCCCAGCTTTGCAACGACAGTGGGCACCAGGAGCAGGCCGATGATCATGGGGATGTTCAGCGCGGTGGCGAACTTACCCAGCAGATTTGCATCCTTCAGGACGTAGGTCATGTAGAAAGTGCCGACACCGGTGAAGGCGGTGTACAGCTGAGTCAGCAGGTAAACGCCCAGGATCAGCAGGTAGAACTTGTTCTTGATCAGCAGGCTGGCAGCTTCGCGCAGGGTATACTTTTCTTCGGGGGCGGCAGCTTCCTTCTTGGTCTCATTCTCATCTTCCGGCAGTTCCTTCAAAGACAGAACGGAGATGGTGTTGGAGATGATACCGATGATGACGTAGATCAGAGCCACGATCCGCCATGCGGCAGCGTCATTGCCAAAGTGGGCAACAAGGCCGAAGGTGACAGCCTGGATGATGGTGCTGGTGGTGAAGGCAAAGACGAAACGCAGGGAACCCAGCTGAACGCGCTCGTTTTCATTGCGGGTAACCAGAGCAGTCAGCGCGGAGTACGCGATGTTATTGGCGGTGTAGAAACCGGCATTCAGCATCACGTAGAAGATGAAGAAGAATGCATACTGTGCAACCTTGCCCCAGGTGGTGGGAATGGCAAAGATTGCGAACAGGCAGACACCGCAGCCCAGATAAGGCCAAAGCATCCAGGGGCGGGCCTTACCCATCTTGGTGTGGGTTTTGTCAATGAGGGAGCCAAAGATCACGTCGGAGATGCCGTCGAAGATCTTCGCAACGGCCATCAGGGTACCGACGATACCAGTGTTCAGGCCGATGGTATCGCTCAGGTAGATCATGACGAAGAAGGTCAGGAATGCGTAGACCACATTGCCGGCAATGTCACCGGAGCCGTAGCCGATCTTGTTGTACCACTTCAGGTAAGTCTTCTGATTCATGGTATTTCTCCTCTCTGTCTGCTTAGGCATTCTGGGTGTTGGTGGGAATATCGGAAAGGAACATCTTCACTTTGAACAGGAAGCGCTGCTCCTTAAAACGGTAGGGATCGCGCAGCTTCGGACCGCAGCTGTTGGAGCCGACGCCATTCTGCGCGTAGTCGATGCACAGCACCGTGCTGTCACAGGGAACAAGCTCGTAGTTGTGCGCCTTTTCCGTCAGCTCCTCCTGGGTGTAGGCAGAAGCATTGAAGGAGAAGGGCGTGTCGCTGGTAAAGGCCAGCTGGGTGCGATGGTTGGAAACCAGCACATAGTCGCAGTCGCAATGGCTGCCGTTCTCCTGGGGACGGATGTAATCCTCGTGGAGGCTGGCCACGTCGGTCACATACAGACCGTGGCTGCTGGAACGGTGCTTATCGGGGTAGCTCTCGTTCGGGCCGAGACCGTAGTAAGCGACCTTCTGGACGCTCTTGGGCAGGAACATCCGCAGGCCGAAGCGGGGCAGATCGGGGAACTCGGGGTTACGCAGAACGGAGATGCTGGTTTCGATCTCACCAGCCGCATTCACCGTCCAGGTGACGGCCACATCCATCATGCGCTGCACAGTTTCCGCGGAGAGGGACAGGGTGCTGTGAATCTGCACATTGCTGCCCGCTTTCTCGTAGGTGGTTTCGTAGGCGCGGATGACAGGACGGTCATAATGAGCACGCTTCCACTCCGGCTTGATGTACATATCGTTGTCCGTGGGAGCACGCCAGATGTTCAGCTCCATCGGGCGATCCAGCAGCTTCCTACCCTGCCAGACCATGCTCTGCCACATGCCGGTAAGCTTGGACATGGTGTAGCGGAACTTCTCGCCGGAGATGGTCAGGGTGCAGTCGTCTTCCTTGACGAGCAGCTTGCCCTCCGGGTTCTTCTCGCCCAGCGCCAGAGCAGTCTGGTTGCGGCAGTCCACGTTCTGCAGCACAATCTCATCAAAGCCCAGCGCGTGTCCCTCTTCCACCAGTGCGGTGGCAGTCTTGCGGAAGTACATCAGCTTCAGGTAGCAGCGGCCCTTGTCCATCACCTTCACAGGCAGCTTGATGGTGCCCGTTGCGCCGGGAGCGATGTCCAGCACTTCCTCGATTTCACCGCTGCTGGTCACATAGCCGTCGCAGCTGACCTCGTAGCGGATGGTCACAGCATCCTTCAGGGAGGTGAAGTCCAGGAAGTTGCGCAGCGTCACCACACCGGTTTCCTGATCGTAGGCCACCACGCGGACGGGACGGTGCACATTCTTGTACTCCAGCAGGCCGGTATGGGGCTTGCGATCGGGGTAAACCAGACCATCCATGCAGAAGTTGCCATCATGCTGGGTTTCGCCGTGATCACCGCCGTACCAGTACATCGCCTTGCCATTGGAGGCGCTGCCCTTGTAGATCGCGTGATCGCACCATTCCCACACAAAGCCGCCGCAGAGCTGCTCATGTGCATCGAACATCTGGAAGTAATCCTCCAGGTCTCCGGGGCCGTTGCCCATGGCGTGGCAGTATTCGCACAGGATCATGGGCTTATCGGGGTTGCCCTCCAGATAGGCGTCCATCTCCTCCAGCGCAGGGTACATGCGGCTGAACAGGTCGATGTTGGAGTAGTCGTACTTACGCTTTCCACTCTTGTAGTAGGCGCTCTCGTAGTGGGTCAGGCGGGTGGGATCGAACTCCTTCGTCCACTTCAGGGATTCCTCAAAGGTGATGCCGTAGGCGCACTCATTGCCCATGGACCAGACCAGAACGCAGGGACGGTTCTTGTCGCGGTAGACCAGACGGCGGGTACGATCCAGCGTGGGCTCGACGAAATCGGGGTTATCGGAGATTGCTTCGTTCCAGCGCTTGAACTGATTCTCATCGCTGCTGTCAGCGTAGTAGATCAGCATCGGGCCGTGGCTCTCGTTGTCAGCTTCGTCGATGACGTAGAAGCCGTACAGGTCGCAGAGCTGATAGAAGACGGGGGCATTGGGATAGTGGCTGGTGCGGATCGCGTTGAAGTTATGCTGCTTCATCATCTGCATGTCCGTCTGCATCTGTTCGATGCTGATGGCATAGCCGGTGACGGGGTCAGAATCGTGGCGGTTGACGCCGCGGAACTTGATGGCCTTGCCGTTGAGGTACACCACGCAGTCGCGGATGGAGATCTCGCGGACACCCACCCGGTCGGTGATGACCTCATTGGCGGTTTCCAGCACCACCGTGTAGAGGTAAGGATCTTCCGCATTCCACAGGTGGGGCGCATCCAGGTGAATCTGCACCGCCTGGGTGTAAACATGATCCCTGGTGGGCGTCGCCGCGCCGGTCCAGATGGTCGCGTTCTCAGCATCGTAGAGGGTGACTCGCACCGGCAGACCAGCCAGAGTGGGCTTCACCTTGATCTGCACATCCGCGCCGCCATCCTTCAGGGCGGTGGTGATGGTGTAGTCGGCTACATGCTGCACAGGGCGCTTGAGGAGGTACACATCACGGAAGATACCGCTCATACGGAACTTGTCCTGATCCTCCAGGTAGCTGCCGTCGCACCACTTGAGCACCAGCACCGCCAGCTTGTTGGGGCCGTCCTTGAGGTACTCGGTGACGTCGAACTCGCTGGTGCAGTGGGACACCTGACTGTAACCCACGTACCGGCCATTCAGCCAGACGTAGAAGCAGGAGTCAACACCTTCGAAGTTCAGGAAGGCTTTGGGCGCGCTGGGATCAACCCGGTAATCGAACTCCCGGACGTAGGTGCCGCAGGGATTCTGTTGAGGAACGTAGGGCGGATCGAAGGGAAACGGGTACTTGATGTTGGTGTACTGGTGCTGATCGTAGCCGTACATCTGCCATACGCTGGGAACCGGGATCTTATCGTAGTTGTCTACGCTCGCGTCGGCCTCGTAGAAGCAGTCCTTCAGGTCATAGATGCTGTCGTAGTAGCGGAAGTGCCACATCCCGCTCAGCAGCTGGAAGCGATCGGAGCGTTCCCGGTCGATCATCAGGCCGGAGGTGCGGTGAGAGGCGGGGATGTAGTAAGAACGAAGCGGCATGGTGTTCTCATGGAGAACTTTCAGGTTCTCGAAGTGCTTAGGTACGATCATCAGTGAGCCTCCTTGCTAAGTCGTTTCCGCCTTGCGGGCTGTTCTTTAACTGTCTGTATTTTATCAATCTTTTACCTGAAAAAGCTATAAACTCATTTGCACAAAACATGCACTATCTTGTACATTTCACGTATTTTCACTATTTTTCGGCAGAAATCTCCGTCAATACGAGTTGTGTTTGTGTCATTATTGGCCATTACCGCGCCATTTAGGCCGAATTACTCAACTTTTTCACATACTTGGTCATATGCACAAAACCGGCAGAACATGCACAAAATGATACACGCATACACAAACTGATACGCATATGCACAAAGCAGGCAGGAGGGCTTAGTTACCAGGAACAGCTCACTCAAATCTCCTGTAGACGACTTGACTGCACACTGGGAATTTCATATAATAAGAGCAAATAGCAAGCAAATACATAAGCCCTCCGCAAGGGAATACCGTCAATGAGGCACTCAAATGATATACGTTTTATCTGACATTCATGGTCAGTCAAGAAGATTCCATTCAATCCTCAGCCAGATCGACCTTAAAGATGAGGATACACTCTACATCCTCGGTGATGTGATCGACCGCAATCCGGACGGAATCCGGATTCTGAGAGAGATCATGAGCCACCCCAACATGCAGATGCTGCTGGGAAACCATGAGCTCATGATGCTTCAATCCCTGTATTACCCATCTTCTGAAGCAGCTGCCCCGTCACCATACATGTTAAGGTGGTACAGAAACGGCGGCAAAGTCACCCACGATTACCTGAAGCGCATCAGAAAGCAGCTGCGCGCTGAAATCTTCTCCTACCTTAACGCACTCCCCCTCAATATCCCCGTTCAGGTCAACGGACATCAATATCTCCTTGTACACGCAGCACCTGTAGAGATGTATCCCGACTACGGAGAACGCTATGATACTGAACGTGACTTTGCGGTCTGGTGGCGTCAGCTGGTGGAAGTATCCCCATCCGGCGAACGGACCATCATTTTCGGACACACCACAACCCATCATTACCAAACTGATAATCCCATGCGGATATGGTATGGCAGCCATATGATCGGGATCGACTGCGGCTCCTCTTACCCTGATGGCATCAGCGCCGAGAATGGTTACTCTGGTCGTCTTGCCTGTCTCAGACTCGATGATATGAAAGAGTTTTACTCTGTAGATTAACTCCAGTTATCACAACCGGAAGTTCGCTGTTCTTCTACTTCGTCCATTCCGAAAGGCGGGTATACATATGTATATCAATTCTGGCTATCTGAACAACTCCAAGCTGCCGTTCAAAGACAAGTCGCAGCCTCTGATCGTGGGCAGCTGTGGTACATACCGCCTCAAAACGCACAAAAAGCTGCCGACCTGGGCTCCCCGTGGACGCGTTGACTGGCAGCTGCTGTTTGTTGCTTCCGGTAAAACCCACTTTTACATTGGCGGAAAAGACCAGATTGTGACTGCCGGTCACATGGTTCTTTTCCAGCCCAAGGAAGAGCAGCACTACGAGTATTTCGGTGAAGACAAGCCCGAAGTCTACTGGGTTCACTTTACCGGCAGCTCTGTAAAGGAGATTCTGCGCTCCTATGACATTCCGCTGGACGAGCACATTTTCTTTGCCGGAACGCCCGCAGCCTACACCCAGCTGTTCAAGAACATGATTGAGGAGTTCCAGAACTGCAAGGTTGGGTACCGGCAGATGCTGGAGATGAACCTTCGCCAGCTGTTCCTGATGATCCAGCGCACCCGCCTTGAGAAGCCCCCGCTTGTTACCACGGCTGTTCAGCAGGAGATGGACTTTGCTCGTCAGTATTTCCATGAGCATTACAACGAGCCCATCAATATTGAAGAGTATGCCCAATCCAGGCATACCAGCATCAGCCTGTTCATGCGCAACTTCAAGAAGGTATACGGTGTATCCCCGAAGCAGTACATCCTCAACATCCGCATGAACAACGCGCAGAATCTGTTGGAATCCACCGACTACACAGTCGCTGAGATCGCGGCCATTGTCGGTTATGACAATGCGCTCTATTTCAGCCGCATCTATCACAAGCAGAAAGGACAGGCTCCGTCCGACTACCGGAAGAAGATGAAGGAGCAGTGATCCGATCCCCGCAATAAGCCGCGAAGTGGCGCAGATACGCCGCTTCACGGCTTTTTCTTTTGCCAGTAGACAGCTTGAAGTGACAAAGACTGGCCGCGAACTGTATCAATTTGTGTATATATTTTCGAATTCCGTTCATTCCCCCCGAGGCAATCCGACGGTTAATATAATAACAAAGCAAAGGAAGGGGTGTACTCATGGATCAGCACTTTACCTACTCCGCACCGGGACGCACCGAAATCAGTGGAAATCATACAGACCACCAACATGGATGCGTTTTTGCGGCAGCAGTCAACCTTGAGACTGTCGCTGACGTTGAGCTTGTTGCAGAGAACACGATCACGGTCTACTCCGAAGGTTATCCGAGCTTCAGCATCGATTTGGATGATCTGCAGGCGCATCCGGAGGAGAAGAACACGACCATCGCTCTTGTCCGTGGCGTCGCTGCCGGCTTTGTCCAGCGTGGCGCGACATTGCACGGCTTTCAGATGCGGGCGCATTCGTCCGTCCTTCCCGGCAGCGGTCTGAGCTCCTCAGCAGCCTTTGAGGTGCTGATCGGCACGATCATCAACGACCTGTTCTGCAATGGGAAGTTCACCCCTGTTGAGATTGCCCAGATCGCTCAGTATGCAGAGAACGCCTTCTTTGGTAAGCCCTGCGGCCTGATGGATCAGATGGCTTCTTCCGTGGGCGGCCTTGTCTTCATCGACTTCGCCAACCCTGCCGTGCCTGTGGTGGAGAGGATCGACTTTGACTTCGCCGCCACAAACCATGCCCTGTGCATCATCGACAGCGGTGCTGATCATGCCGATCTGACGGATGAATACGGCGCTATCCCCGGTGAGCTGGCTCAGATCTGCCAATGGTTCGGAAAGAAGACGCTGCGCCAGGTTCATCAAAGAGATTTCCTGGCTGCTATCCCTGATCTTCGCGGCAGCATCCCCGACCGTGCCATTCTCCGCGCTATCCATGTCTACCAGGAGAACGAGCGTGTCAGGAAGCAGGTGCAGGCACTGAAGGATAATGACTTCAGCACCTTCCTGCGCCTGGTTACGGAGTCCGGCAAGAGCTCCTGGACGTATCTGCAGAACATCTATCCTGCGGGTGAAACCGAACTGCAGCCGGTGGCGATCGCGCTGGCCATGTGCGATACACTCCTGCAGGGCAAAGGCGCTTATCGTGTGCACGGCGGCGGTTTCGCCGGTACGGTGCAGGCTTTTGTTCCCTTTGATATGCTGGAGGATTTCAAGCAGCATATCGAGGCCGTGCTGGGCATGGACAGCTGCCATGTGCTGTCTATCCGTTCCGAAGGTGGAATTCGACTGGAATAAGGAGGTTGTCCATGGATATCAACACTTACATCACTTCCTTGATTCAATACGCACTGAACAGAGGGCTGATCGAACCTTGCGACCGGAATTACGCCATCAACCAGCTGCTTCAGTGCCTGAAGATTGACACTTACGAAGAAGCCGAGCCCTGTGTCATCGCGCTGGAAGACATCCTGAAGGGCCTGACTGACGATGCTGTGGCCCGCGGCGTTTGCAGCGACGACATCACCAGCCGCGACCTGCTGGACACCATGCTGATGGGTGCATTGACGCCCAGACCTCATGAAGTCCGCAAGCATTTTGAGGAGCTGCTCAGCCAGGATCCGCAGGCCGCCACAGACTGGTTCTACAAGTTCTCTCAGGATACGGACTACATCCGGCGCTACCGCATCCAGAAGGATATGCACTGGCTTGCAGCAACGGAATACGGCACCCTTGATATGACGATCAACCTGAGCAAGCCCGAAAAAGATCCCAAGGCCATCGCAACCGCCGCTGCTGCCCCGATGGCAGGATACCCCAAATGCCTGCTCTGCGCGGAAAACGAGGGGTACGCCGGGAGAATGAATCACCCCGCCCGACAGAATCATCGCATTATCCCTCTCAAACTTGATGGCTCGGACTGGTATATGCAGTACAGCCCCTATGTCTACTACAACGAGCACTGCATCGTCTTCAACGCCAGCCACACGCCAATGACCATCAACCGGAATACCTTTGCCAAGCTGCTGGATTTCGTCACCATCTTCCCGCACTACTTCATCGGCTCCAACGCTGACCTGCCCATTGTGGGCGGCAGCATCCTGACCCACGAGCATTTCCAGGGCGGTCGGCAGGCATTTGCCATGAGCAAGGCGCCCATGGAGAAGACCATCACCTTCAAGGGGTATCCGAAGGTTAAGGCCGGTCTGGTCAAATGGCCCATGAGCGTCATCCGACTGTCCAGCCCTGATAAGGAAGAACTCATTGATCTGGCAGACAGGATTCTGCAGGTATGGCGGGGCTACACAGACGAAAGCGCCTTCATCTTCGCCCAGACCCAGGGCGTGGGCCATAATACAATCACGCCTATCGCCCGCCGCAAGGGCAAGAACTACGAGCTGGATCTGGTTCTGCGCAACAACATCACCACCGCAGAACACCCTCTCGGCGTCTTCCATCCACACAGCGAGCTCCATCATATCAAGAAGGAGAACATCGGCCTGATTGAGGTCATGGGTCTGGCGGTTCTGCCCGCCCGCCTGAAGGATGAGCTGGCCCGTCTGGAGGTCGCCATCCTCAACAATCAGGAGCTGACCGGCGATTTGGAGAAGCACAGGGACTGGGTGGCGCAGATCAAGAGCAGAAATGTTCTCACCAAGGAAAACACCAGCTGCATCCTCCGTATCGAGGTCGGCAAAGTGTTCGCCAAGGTGCTTGAGCACGCTGGTGTATTCAAGCGGACGCCGGAAGGGCGCGCAGCGTTCCTACACTTCATTGACAAAGTAAACGAAGGCAATTGACCCAAGTATATGGAGGAATCAGATATGCAGGTTCTTGTTACAGGTGGAGCCGGGTACATTGGCAGCCACACTGTTGTGGAATTGATCAATGCCGGACATCAGGTGATCATTGTGGACGATCTGTCCAATGCCAAGGCGTCAGTTGTTGATCGCATCCAGATCATCACGGGTGTGCGTCCTCAGTTCTATCAGCTTGACTGCTGCAGCAGCGACTCATCAATGTGTTCCGTCTTAACAAAGTTGATGCAGTGATCCATTTCGCAGCTTTCAAGGCAGTCGGCGAAAGCGTTCAGAAGCCTCTTGAGTATTACCGGAACAACATTAACAGCACCCTGATGCTGCTTGAAGCGATGGAAGCCGGTGGCTGCAAAAACCTTGTATTCTCGTCCTCTGCCACTGTCTACGGCCCGAACAACCCGCATCCCTACAAGGAAGATATGCCCGCGATCCAGTCTTCCAGCCCCTACGGTTGGACAAAGGTCATGATCGAACGCATCCTGACAGACTATGTCGCAGTGCATCCGGACTTCTGTGCAGTACTGCTCCGCTACTTCAATCCCATTGGTGCTCACGATTCCGCTTTGCTGGGCGATGATCCCAACGGCATCCCCAACAACCTGATGCCCTACATCGGTCGTGTCGCTGCCGGAAAGCTGGATCACCTGACGATTTTCGGCGGTGACTACGAGACTCCTGACGGCACCTGCCTGAGAGACTACATCCACGTTGTCGATCTGGCTGTTGGTCATGTGAAGGCGTTGGAGTATGCACAGCACAACAGGGGCGTGGAAGCTATTAACCTCGGCGCAGGCGTCGGCGTCTCTGTACTGGATCTCGTCAAAACCTTTGAGCGGGTCAATGGCATCACGCTGCCTTACATCATCGGCCCCCGCCGCTCCGGCGATCTCCCGGCTTTCTGGGCAGACGCAGAGAAAGCAAAGAAGCTGTTGAACTGGCAAGCCGTCCACACACTGGACGACATGTGCATCAGCTCCTGGAAATACGCGCAGAACGAAAGCAACTACTAAACAAGCTGGAATGACATCGCTTGCATGATCTGACCATGAAGAAGATCCATGCTAAGTTAGAGATACGAGAGGATTAGGTGACTGAGGTGTTACAAGCGTCACAGTCCCATTGGGGCTTACTGCTTCGGTATGAGGCAGTAAGCCCCTTTTCATTTGCGATGTCGAATCCTGAAGCATTTTCTAACATATTGGTGGTTCTTGTAACCTCCCCCAACACCCGTTTAGAAAAAAATTTTTTAGTTCATTTCAAATGTGTACGTTTTTGACACATTTGACGGCTAAGCTGGTGTTGGCAGAAGGAGGCGACGAAGTGAGGGCCAACGAACGGCGTCAAACGATCTGGCACTCATTGTGTCGCATCCGTCAAATGACTGTATGACAACGATTCAACCCGCCGTACCGATCTGCGAAAAAGCTGCACTCACGATTGAAGAAGCAGCTGCCTTCTCGAATATCGGTATTAACAAACTACGGGAGATCACAAATGAGAGAAACTGCGACTTTGTTTTCTTTGTCGGGAACAAACGTTTGATCAAGCGCAAGCGCTTTGAGCAATACCTTGACAGGGTATTTTCTTTGTAAATGAAGCAGATTTCTTTGATTTTCTTTTTGATTACACCTTTTCAGAGATGACAGATTTACCCGCGATATGATATACTATCTATGTCATACCAAGGCTCTCTGCCCTGTTGAACAGAAAGGAGATTGGCATGGCTATAAAATGCAATGATTCCAAGAGAAGAGATCACAAGGGTCGCATCTTGAAAACAGGAGAGAGCCAACGCGCAGATTTGATCTATCAATATCGTTACACTGATATTCGAGGGAAACGCCACTGCATCTACAATTCTGACCTCAAAGCTCTCCGTGAAGAGGAGAAGCGTATTCCAGTCCAACTCACAATGGGCATCGATTACGCCGGCGGTAGTATTACTGTATGGGAGCTTTGCAAACGATACCACAGTCTGAAGCACGCCATTGAAGTTCGCGCAAAACTTGATGTCGAACCCGTTGTTGATGGTATCTCCGGTTTTCTGTTTCTGAACTCTTGGAATGGTCCGCAATTCAACATGCACATTTCCAAAGCGGTCTGGACAACAATTGATCGGTATAATCGCAAGCACGAAGATCAGCTTCCTCATGCAACAGCACACCATCTACGACACAGCTTCTGCACAAATCTGATTGACGCCGGCATGAATCCTAAGAATGTCCAGTATCTCATGGGCCATGCAAGTATCACGGTCACCATGAATGTATATGCACATTCTAACAGCGATAAAGCCGCTCAGGATTTTTTCCAAACGATCACCACATCAGTGTAACCGCTTTTTTACTACACCATTACTACACCACTACTACACCATTTGCCCGTAGATTTGCGAAAATTTACGTAGACTTACATAACAATAAAAAGTCCGCAACCCCTTGAATTCACAGGGTTTTGCAGACTTATGAAGGGAAGTGTAAAATCACAATGAGGTATCATATCGACACCATTCCCGTCTGGGACGCGATGAAGCTGGAGGGCGAGTGCTTCCTGTGCGCACTGCGGCGCAAGACTGAGCTGGGCGAGGTCGAGCATTATCTGGGTGCATCTGTCATGGAACCGGATACCCGCATCCAGGTCAACAAGAAGGGCTTCTGCTGCAATCATCAGCGGATGCTCTACGGCATGGATAACCGGCTGGGCCACGCGCTGATGCTGGAAAGCCACGTCGCCGAGACCAGAGAGCGGCTGGAGAAGCTGTGCAAGGAGATCCGCAAGGCCGCCAAGGGCTCCGGCGGTTCCATCATCGACCGGCTGACCGGCAAGGCCCCCAGCACCGAAAAGCTGCTGGAGGACGCCGCCAACCATCTGGAGGAGCTGACAGAAACCTGCATGGTGTGCGACTCCATCGAAGAGAATATGGGCCGCTATCTGCATACCTTCTTCCACCTATACCAGAACGACACGGAGTTCCGCAAGAAGTTTGAGGCCTGCAAGGGCATGTGCATCCCCCATGCCGCGGAGGTATTGAAGCTCGCCCCGAAGGAGCTGAGCGGCGCTGCCCTGAGCGACTTTGCCAACACGGTCTGCAACCTGGAGACCGAAGCCTTCGATCGTATGCAGGAGGACATCAGCTGGTTCTGCCGCAAGTTTGATTACCGCTATTATGACGAGCCGTGGAAGAACAGCCGCGACGCTGTGGAGCGCACCGTCAACAAGCTCCGCAGCTGGTGCGTGGGCACCGAGCCCAACCCGAAGGACTGAGGCAAAAACGGGTTCTCCGACGCCACCGCATGGACTTTTTGACAGCATAAAGGCCGCACCATTGACCGGTGCGGCTTTATGCTGTCATTTTCAATTTTTGCACTCTGCCCGGTGCAGCAGCTCCCCCATCGCCTCTGCGATCCGGGGCAGCTTGTCAGACAGGGTGCACACATGGGCTGCATCCTCCAGCCAGAGCGTACCGACCGTATCGCTGCTGACGCCGCCGGCGATGATCTCGCAGCTATTGGGGGAAATGACCTCATCCGCCCTGCTCTGCACGGTCAGAATGGGGCACTGCACCGCGTGCAGATCCCGCCGGGCCATCTTGATCAGCTTGTGCAGATCGGCGCCGCAGGTCGTATAAAAGCCAGGATAGCCATAGTCATAGCGCGCATCCACCTGGTACGGAGACGCCTCCCGGTTCCTCCACATCACCTGCCGGACAAAGGGCGCGGCCAGCCGGGCAATGGGCAGAAAAGGATTCTGCACCGCCATCGGCGCACTGATGGTGATCACGGATACCGGGTGCATCTGTTCAGCGATCAGCAGCGCGATGCAGCCGCCCATGCTCAGCCCGGCAACGCTGACCTGCTGATACCGGGCCTGCAAACGGCAGAATGCCTCCTTGGCGGCGTCCAGCCAGTCCTGCCAGTGGGTCTGCGCCATGGCCTCCATACTCTGGGCATGGCCGGGGAGGTTGACGCCCTCCACCGTAAAGCCCTGGGCATGAAGCAGCTCCCCCAGGGGGCGCATATGCGCCGCCGTGCCGGTAAAGCCATGCAGCAGCAGCACGGCATGGTCGCCGCCCTCCAGATGGAAGGGCTGGCACTCGGGCGCTGAAAAGTCTTTCTCCGGACGGTGCTTCATCATCTGCGCTTCCCTCCCCGATTCGAATTTGATCAGCGAATGGCCTCAATATCCTTGCTGCGGCCCAGCACCAGCAGCACATCCCCCGGCTGCAGGCACATATCAGCACCTGGGGCTGGCAGAAAGCTCTCCCCGCGTTTAACGCCCATCACGGACAGGCCATAGTCGCGGCGAACATTGATCTCCAACAGCGTCCTTCCACACCATTTGTCCGGCGTGAGAAGCTCTGCGATCCTGTAATCGCCGGACAGCTCCGCCAGGTCAAGAATGTTGGGGGCGTCCAGGGAGCGTGCGACCCGCTGGCCCATGTCCTGCTCCGGGAAAACGACCCGATCTGCGCCGACCTTCCGCAGCACCTTTGCGTGCAGCTCATCCACCGCCTTGGCGATCACCAGCGGCACGCCCGCCTCCTTGCACAGTACGGTCACCAGAATGCTATCACGGGAATTGGTGCCGATGGCGACCACCGCAGCATCAAAGCTGGCGATATCCATTTCAGCCAGCGCAGCTTCATCGGTGGCATCTGCCTGGATCGCCTGCGTCACGTGGGGCGCAAGCGTATTGACCAGTTCCTCATCCGCATCCACCGCCAGCACCTCATGTCCCATCTGGCTCAGATGCACCGCAACGCTGGCGCCAAAGCGGCCCAGCCCCAGAACAATGATCTGCTTCTTTCTGTTTTTCATCTCTAGCCCTCCTTACCCTATGGGCAAATTTTCTTCAGGATATCGTATATGGCTCGTCTTGCCCTCCTGCTTACGGGCAAGCGCAAGGGCCATGGTCATCGGGCCGACACGGCCCAGATACATCATCAGCACCAGCACGATTCTGCTTAGCGTGCCAAGGCCGGGCGTACCGGCGCTGGACACGCCGACAGTAGCGATGGCCGAGGCGGTTTCCATCAGCACGTCCTCAAAGGGAACGCGCCCACCCTCTGCGGTGGTGAGGATCAGCGTTCCGCCAAGGAACACCGTCAGCGTGACCGACACGATGGTCAGCGCCCGCTGCGCCAGGCCTCGGGGAATGCGCTTCTTCATGACCACGGCTTCCTGCTCGCCTCGGATCGCCGACCAGACGACCAGCCCCAGCACCGCGATCGTCGTGATCTTCATGCCGCCGCCTGTGGAGGCAGGGGCCGCGCCCGTGAGCATCAGCAGCACGGATACCAGCTTGCTGCCGTCCTGCATGGCAGCAAGATCCACGGTGTTAAAGCCTGCCGTTCGCATCGTCACAGACTGAAAAAAAGCATTGAGCAGCTTATTTCCCGCGCCATCTATGCTTCCCAGCGTACCCGGATTATGCCACTCTGCCAGCGCAAAGCAGACAGTTCCCAAAGCCAGGAGCAGCACTGTCATCACCATGACCAGCCGGGCGTGCAGGGAGAGCGCACGCCACCTGAACCGGTTGGACAGGATCTCCGTGATCACAGCAAAGCCCATGCCGCCCAGGATAATCAGGGCCGCAATGGTCAGGAGCACCAGCGGATCCTGCTGAAATGCCGTCAGAGAGGAAAAACCGCCAAAGAGATCAAAGCCTGCGTTGCAGAAGGCACTTACAGCGTGCCAGAAACTGTAGTACAGTCCCTTTCCCCAGCCCAGCAGCGGCACCATGCGGATGCTCAGCAGCATTGCGCCCAACACCTCGATGATCAGCGCCATCGCACCGTACCACAAAAGCACCTGCGTCAGTCCGGACAGCGTGGAGGCATTCATGGATTCCCGCATCAGCACCCGATCCTTCAGGGTGATGCGCCGCCCAAGGGCCAGCATGATCAGCGTGGCAAACACCATAAAGCCCAGGCCGCCAACCTGGATCAGCGTCAGGAGCACCAGCTGGCCAAAGAGGGAAAATGTCGTGCCCGTATCGACCACGACCAGACCCGTGACACATATGGCGCTGGTCGCTGTAAACAGCCCGTTTCCAAGGCCAATGGATTCCCCCGAGGCTGCAGCTGCAGGCAGCGCCAGCAGAACGCCGCCGATCAGAATCAGTGCAAGAAACCCCAAACACAGTATCTGCTCAGGGGCAAAATCCCGCCCTTTACCTTCGCGGCCTTCCTTTCTCAGCACGCACATCAGGCCTCCTTTGCATTACGATTGCGTATATTATACATCATCCTCCCCGCTTTGTACACCCTCTGTGTTCTCCAGGCGGATCACCATCACGGTCTGGTCATCCCTGGGCCGTCCCCCGTCCGCTTCGATGGCGCTCTGTACGAGAGCTTCGGCAGCCGCCTGCGGGTCATATACATTCAGCACCTCTTTCAGCCGCGTCTCCAGCGCAGCCTTGCCTTTGAAGGCTTCCTCCACGCCGTCGGTTATCAGCACCAGCGCATCTCCTGAATGCAGGCGGAGGGAAGCTGTCCGGCTCTCAATATGCTCCAGGATGCCAATGGGCAGCGCATCCCCTGTCAGGTAGGTCAGCTTATCCTCCTGACACAGCCAGGTCCCTGCCGCCCCAAGCTTATCCAGCGAAGCATGCCCGCTCCACAAATCAATTATGATCAGATCCGCCGTGGTGAAGCGCTCGCCATGCCCACTCAGGAGCATCATGCCGTTAACTGCCGTCAGGGCCTGCTGACTGGTATAGCCCGCATCCAGGCATAGCCGCAGCAGCTCCGCCGTTTCCCGGGAGAACAGCGCTGCGCTTTCCCCATGTCCCATGCCGTCGGACAGCACTGCCATGAATCGGCCGTCCTGCAGGATGCCGCTCCAGACCGTATCTCCGCAGACCCCGCCGTCGCTGCCGCCAAAGGCCGCAGAGGCTATCCCGCATACGGCATGGAACACCGGGCTTTGTGCCAGCTCGACCCGATCTCCGTCTATGCGCCTGACCTCCACGGGCGCGTCGATCACCGCGCTGACCAGGCCGCACAGCTCCTCCGCCTGCCTGCGGGCGCCGGTGATGAACTGCAGCTCAAAGGCCGCCTGCACATGCCCCTGCACCCGCCGCACCCAGGACAGGCGCACCGGTGCGGCTGCGTCAGCCAGCTCCCGGCGGATCCTGCGGGCACTGTAATCATCCCACCAGCTTTCCCCGGCGGACAGCATCGCAAATCGCCGGGCAGCGCCGGCCATTGCCGTCAGATGGGTCACGAGCATATCCCGCTGGTAGCAGGCATTGCGGATGCTCCTGCGATAGGCCGCATCCTCCTGGCGGAGATAATCCATGCTTTGCCGCAGGTGATAGAGGCGCTGGCAGCCCAGGCCCCGCAGCTCCTCCAGCGCGTCCTGCCAGATCGGCTCATCCGCTTCCCGGCAGTCCCAGACGGTTTCTGCCTTGCCGACCGCAGCCTCGGTGGTCATGCAGCCGCAGCAGGGCATATCAGGGCAGCCCTCGCACAGCTTGTGCTCCCACCACCGGCCATCCCGGGTCTCCTCCGGCATGATCGGGGACGGCACCGCCATGGCCATGGCGTCCACCGTTTTCTCCCAGGCGGCAAGGGTACTGGCGGCATATGCGTCGCCCGGGGCAGGCTGATCGCTGAGGAAGCGCCGGTAGACGGCCTGTCCCCGCTCCACAGCGCCGGGCGGCATGAGAGCCCCTGCCAGCGCCGCAGCCAGCACCGCAGCGCCGCAGCCGACCCCCGCGCTGCCGGAAAGAGTCATCGCCAGCAGAGCGCCCAGGGCAAAGGCACAGCAGGTCAGGCGTCTGCGGCCAAGTGCCTGCACCACCCCAGCCAGGAATCCCCCCAGCGCCAGCGCAGCCGACATCGTCAGCGGAAAGCCCTGCAAGGCCATTGTCACCCCGCTGAGCATCCCTGCGGCGCAGCCTGCTCCCACGCCAAGATAGAGCGCCGTCAGCAGCACAGCCAGGGAGGCCATCAGCGCACCGATATTCACCCCCAGCACCAGCAGCCGGGCCCCGCCGCAGATCATGAGCAGCGCCATGAAGGCCACGCAGACCCGCTCTTCCATGCTGTCCAGATGTCGCGGCGGGGTGCTGCCCGCGGATTCCATCAGCGCCTTGAGGCCCCTGTACATCAGCGGCGCAGCCAGCGCGCTGAGGACAATGCCCGCCCAGGAGAGCAGCATGGCCTCTGCCGTGGGAGCAAAGCAGGCCGCCACCGCGCCGGGCAGCATCGCCGCTGCGGTGAAGCCCATCAATACCGCATTCCCTCGCCCACAGACCACCATGGGGCCGAGCCACATCAGCGCGATGCTGATCAGCCCCTCCCAGCGGGGATCAAAGCCCCAGAGCAGCCGCAGCAGCATCGCCGCGACCGCACCGGCTGCCGGTTTCCCGATGGGCTTGTCCAGGGCTGAAAGTGCCGTCATCCAGGACAGGTGCAGCCCTGAGGGGATCCCGATCACCTCCGCCAGCGCCAGCAGGAAGCCCGGTGCAGCCTCTGCCGCAAACCGCAAAAGCCCCTGCAGCTGTACCGCCGAGGGCAGCGCGAACCGCCGCTTGCCGTCCAGCATCCCCTTTTTTCGTCTTTTTCCCGTTCTGAGCACCATCTCCGCCATAGCTCTTCCTCCCGCTCGCTTCTGTGTGAAAGCATACGGCAAGGAGGTATACATATACGTCGATTGAGGGGAAAAAGCCTGTCGATGAACAGAGAAAATCCCGGAAGCTGTACAAGCCTCCGGGATGTGCTTATTCGATGGAAATGACCTGGTAATCCTCGTCCTCGACAGCCTGGCGCAGCAGCGCGTCGTCCACCGGCGCGGAAAGCGTCAGGATCGCCGTGCCCTCCGTGTGACTGGCAGTCGCCTCCTCCACGCCGTCGATGGCCTCCAGCACACGCTTCACCATCGCCTCGCAGTGGCCGCACATCATGCCCTCAATGTGCATGACCCGGCGGACCCCGCAAACGGCGGGCGCTTCCTCTTTGGGAAGAACGATCTCCGGCAGCTCGACCGGGGCAATGCGCCGATCCTTCCCGGCGTCATGCAGGCGCAGCAGATTCAGCCGCAGGGCATTGGATACCACGCAGAAGCTGGACAGGGACATCGCCGCCGCTCCAAACATGGGGCTCAGCTCCCACCCAAGCAGCTGTGCAAACACGCCCGCCGCCAAGGGGATCCCCAGCACATTGTAGCAGAAGGCCCAGAACAGGTTTTGGTGGATGCTGCGCAGCGTCGCCCGGCTGAGGCGGATGGCAGCCGCCACGTCCGTCAGGCGGCTGTTGATGAGCACCACGTCCGCAGCGTCGATGGCCACGTCCGTGCCTGCACCGATGGCGATGCCCACGTCAGCGCGGGTCAGGGCGGGGGCGTCGTTGATACCGTCGCCCACCATGGCCACGCGGCCCGCCTCGGAAAGCTGGCGGATCACCGCCTCCTTGCCCTCCGGCTTGACCCCCGCGATGACGCGGTCAACGCCGGCTTCACGCCCCACGGCCTGGGCGGTACGCTCGTTGTCGCCGGTCAGCATCACCACGCGTACACCCATCCCCTGCAGCTCCCGGATCGCCTGGGGGCTGTCCTCTTTGACGGCGTCCGCCACGGCGATCGCGCCCAGCAGCTGTCCGTTCCTGGCAAAGAGCAGCGGCGTTTTCCCCTGCCCGGCCAGATTTTCGATCTGTTCCCGCATTGCATCAGAAACCGGTGCGACGCCCGAAATATAGGCCAAGCTGCCGCCGGAGAGGCGCTGCCCGTCCAGCGTGCCGGTAAGACCGTTGCCCGGCAGGGCCGTGAAGTCCGCGACCTCCGGGAGGTTTTTGGCCCCCGCATAGGCCAGCACTGCCTTTGCCAGCGGATGCTCCGAGCGGGCCTCCAGCGCAGCGGCAAGGGAGATCAGCGTCTCCTCGCTCACCTCCGGCGCAGGCAGCACGTCCGTCACCCGGGGTTCACCGCTGGTGATGGTGCCGGTCTTGTCCAGCGCCACGATCTGCACACGTCCCGCCGTTTCCAGGGAAGCAGCCGTTTTGAACAGCACGCCGCTTTTCGCGCCCATGCCGTTGCCCACCATGATCGCCACGGGCGTTGCAAGGCCCAGGGCGCAGGGGCAGCTGATCACCAGCACGGAAATGGCCCGCTCCAGCGCATGGCCGAAATCCGGCTCGATCAGCATCCAGACGATGAAGGTAACGACGGCGATGCTGATCACCGCAGGCACAAACACACCGCTGACGCGATCAGCCACCTTGGCGATGGGGGCTTTCGTCGCCGCTGCATCGGACACCATGCGGATGATCTGGCTCAGGGTCGTATCCTCGCCCACGCGGGTCGCCTCGCAACGCAGATAGCCGCTGGTGTTGACCGTCGCGGCGGATACGCTATCCCCCACGGCCTTGTCCACCGGGATGCTCTCGCCGGTCAGGGCCGCCTCGTTGACGGAGGAGAAGCCCTCCAGCACCACGCCGTCCACCGGGATGCTCTCCCCCGGCCGGACGATGAAAACATCCCCCTTCTTCACCTCCGCGATGGGCACGGTCTGTTCCCTGCCCTCCACGAGGATCGTTGCAGTCTGAGGTGCAAGCTTCATCAGGGCCCGCAGCGCGTCGGTGGTTTTGCCCTTGCTGCGCGCCTCCAGCATCTTGCCCACGGTGATCAGCGTCAGGATCATCGCGGCGGATTCATAATAGAAGCCATGCAGGTAGTGATGCACCGTCTCCGGCGCATTGAGCTGCGCATGGGTCATGGCAAAGGTCATCCACAGGCTGTACCCGAAGGACGCCATGGAGCCCAGCGCCACCAGCGTATCCATATTGGGCGAGCGCTTCCACAGGGCCTTGAAGCCGCTGATGAAGAATTTCTGGTTGATGACCATAACGATCGCCGTCAGCACCAGCTCCAGAAGGGCAATGGCCAGCGCGTTCTGTGCCAGGATCTCCGGCAGGGGCCAGCCCCACATGACATGCCCCATGGATACATACATCAACACCAGCAGGAATCCAAGCGACCAGATCAGACGGCGGCGAAGCACGGGTGTATCGTGGTCCGCCAGAGGATCTGCGTCAGCCGCCTTTGGGGCCGCCCCCTTCACGGACGCGCCATAGCCCGCCTCCGTCACCGCACGGATGATCTCACCTTCCGATGCTCTGCCCTCCACCCCCATGGCATTGGTCAGGAGGGATACCGATACGTCCGTTACGCCGGGCACCTTCCGCACGGCCTTCTCCACCCGTGCGCTGCAGGCCGCGCAGGTCATGCCGGTCACGTCAAATTGCTTCATACATGGCACCTCATTTCATCAGCTTCTGGAGCGTAGCCAGCAGCTCATCTACCGCCTCGTCGTGGCCCTGGCGGATATCATCCGCAACGCAGGTGCGGATATGCTCGGAGAGCAGCGCCCGGGCAAAGGCATTGATGGCTGCACCTGCCGCAGACGCCTGCGTGAGGATATCCGGACAATAAGCGTCCTTCTCCACCATGCCGCGCAGGCCGCGGATCTGCCCCTCAATGCGGCTGAGGCGGTTGATCAGCGCCTGCTTTTCCTCCTCGGATCTGATTTTGATGCGGCTGCATTCACAGCTGCCTGTCATGCTCATAGCTTGCCTCCTAATCTATCTTCTCACACCGATTATATACCCCCTCAGGGTATCTGTCAAGACAGGAAAAGACCCGGCATTTCTGCCGGGCCGTTGAGGTTGGATCGAGTTTACCAGGTCGCCTTGAGGGCCTGCTCCTCACACTTCTTGTGATCCGGATCCACACGGTCGGTGCCGTGGGTCTTGGAGCCATAGAAATGCAGGCAGAACTGACCATCAAAGTTGTTGCTGGCAATGGTGTCGCTGCCGTGGGGCTCAGAGTAAATGGAGCACGCATAGACGCGGCCATTGTAGAGCACCAGCATCGGACGACGATGGTAGGTGAACTCGCCACCATTGATCTTCTTGAGGGTCGCCGTATCAGCCGCAGTCAGCGGCTCCGCGTCCAGGTGGTAGCCGCCAGCCTGACGCTTGGCGGTGAACACCAGTCCGGTCTTGACGTCCTTGACCTGGAAGATCGCGCCGCGCGGGATGCGGGATGCGCCGCCGTTGAACCAGTCCAGACGCTCGGTCACATAGGTGCCAGCCTGTACATCGTCCTTCTTGACTGCACTGGAGGAGACCATCTTCTTCAGGGTCGCCTCGCCGGCAATGCCGTCCTGAGTCAGACCATTATTCTTCTGGAAGGCAATGACCGCCTGACGGGTACCGTAGCCGTACTCGCCGTCAATGGTGCTGGTGTAGTAACCCAGCTCCTTCAGGCGCGCCTGCAGCGCGCGAACCTGCGTGCCGCTGTCGCCGGGGTTGAGCTTCTGGTTGGTCTTAAGGGCTTCAGCTGCAGCAGAGCTGCCGGAGGAAGTGCTACCGGAAGAGGAACTGCCGGAGCTGCTGCCGGTGGAGCTGCTGGTGCTGCCTGCCTTGATGGCAGAGGAAGAGTAAACCTTCTTGAGGGTCGCGGGGCCGGCAATGCCGTCCACCGCCAGGCTGTTGCGGGTCTGGAAGGCCATGACCGCCGTGCGGGTGCCGGAGCCGTACACACCGTCGCGGGAGCCGCTGTAGTAACCCAGTTCCCTCAGGCGGTACTGCAGCTCCTTGACTTCGGTGCCCTTATCGCCGGGGCGCAGAACGCCGTCGTCCTTGCTGTCGGAGGTATCCTTGTCCTCTTCCTTCTCCTCTTCCTTATCCGCGTCGGCCGCAGCCTTTGCAGAGGAGGAATTGAGCTTGGTCAGGGTGCTGCCGCCAGCCACGCCGTCGACCGTCAGGCCGTTACGCTTCTGGAAGGCCTTCACCGCCGCCACCGTCAAGCTGCCGTAGCTGCCGTCGATGGAGTTCTTGTAATAGCCCAGTTCCTTCAGGCGCTTCTGCAGCGTACGGACCTCGGGGCCGTAGGAACCGGCGCGCAGCTCCTCGCTGACCTCTTCGTCCTCATCCTCAGCTTCCTTGGCGGAGGAGGAGTACAGCACCTTCAGGGTGGAGGTGCCGGCAACGCCGTCCACAGTCAGCTTGTTGCGGGTCTGGAAGGCCTTCACGGCGGCAATGGTGCCGCTGCCGTACACACCGTCCACGCTGCCCTTGTAATAGCCCAGGCGCTTGAGCTTCTCCTGCAGGGTCTTGACCGCCTGGCCCTTGGAGCCCTGGCGCAGGGTCTCGTCGTCCTGAGTCTCTTCCTTATCTTCTTCCTTGGCTGCTTCCTCATCAGCCTTCTTGGCGGAAGAGGAGTACACCTTGGACTGGGTGGAGGAACCGGCCACGCCGTCCACCGTCAGGCCGTTCTTCTGCTGGAACGCCTTGACTGCCTTGATGGTACCGCTGCCATACACGCCGTCCACGCTGCCCTTGTAGTAGCGCAGGTCCTTCAGGCGTTGCTGGAGCTTCTTGACCTCCGTGCCCCTGGAGCCCTCACGCAGGGTGGTATCCTCCTTCTCCGGAGCCGGAGTAGAGGGTGCGCTGCCGGAAGAGGCACTTTCGGCCTTCTTGGCGGCAGAACTCATGAGGACGTTCATGGTCTTCTCGCCCACCACGCCGTCAGCCGTCAGGCCATTGCGCTTCTGGAAGGCCTTCACAGCCTCCTCGGTCTTCTTGCCAAAGGCGCCGTCGGCAGAGCCAGTCAGGTAACCAAGCTCCTTCAGGCGCTTCTGCACATTCTTCACCGTGGTGCCCTGGCTGCCCATCTGTACGCCTTCGACCTCATCCCGGGTGGGGATGGTATCGCTGGTCTTGATGTAGCGGCTCATCACAAAGCCGGTATAGCGGCCGTACTTGACCTTGTACCAGCTGCCGTCCTTATAGATGATATCGAGCTCCTCGCCCTTTTTGAGGGTCTGCACCGCATCGCTCTTGGTAGAGGTCTCCTCGCGCAGGACCAGGGAGGCGACATTCACCGTGCCCGACGCTGCCAGCGCCGAGGTGATCCCCAGCATCATGATCAATGCGAGGATCAGAGAGATGAGACAGCGTTTGCCCATGTGGTTCATGAGAAACATCTCCTTTCGAAGTATAATATATTACATTTTTGTTGCAATGTCAACCAGTTTTTCCTTTTGTTTTACATTTGTGAAACATTTTTGTCAGGTACGGTGCAGAATGCCATTCTGACGCTGCTCACCCAACTATATTATATAATAACGAAGCAATTCTGTAAAGCCAAAAAGGAGAAATAAGATCGAAATACTTGAAAAAAAGCCCTTGACAGCAGGCTGTGATGATGCTATAATGCTTAAGGTTTTGAAGAAACCTGTGCCGTAGACAGCCGGTGTCCCTCCGGGGACTTAAACGGGACGCGCTCCCCGCCTGCCGAGGTGTAATGGATATAGCATGACTTTGCTCATCCCTTGCACCTGTTGCAAGGGTTTTCTTTTACTCCAAACCTTAAAGGAGGTGCAAGAGAAATGAGCAAGGTGCATGAGATCAAGCCCGAGAAGGTGGCAGCAGTTGCTGACATCGTTGAGAAGCTGAAGAACGCCCAGTCCGTGACCATCTGCTCCTACAGCGGCCTGACCGTGGAACAGGTGACCAACCTGCGCAAGCTGTGCCGTGAGGAGGAAGTGGCTTACGTGGTGCTGAAGAACCGTCTGGTTCTGCGCGCGCTGAACGAGCTGAACATCTCTGGTCTGGAAGATCTGCTGAATGGCCCCAACGCTTTCGTGTTCTCCATGAAGGACGCGGTCGCCGGTCCCCGTGTGATCAACGACTTCATTGAGAAGAACAAGCTGCAGAGCCTCAAGATCACCGGCGGTATCCTGGAGGGCAAGGCGATCGACGTCGCCACCGTCAAGGCGCTGGCCAACCTGCCCAGCCGCGAGGTCCTGCTGGCCAAGCTGCTTGGCTGCATGTCCAACACCGTTGCGAGCTTCGTGCGCGTTATCGACGCCTACCGCAAGAAGCTGGCCGGCGAGGAGTGAGGGTCTTCGACCTGATCATCGCTGCCTGATGGCAGCATAAGGGACATGGTTCCCTACCCCATCAATACAAAATTTACTCAGGGTCAATGACCCCCACGAAAATAGGAGGAACATCAAAATGACTCATGCTGAGATCATTGCCGCCGTCGAGTCTATGACGGTGCTGGAGCTGGCCGATCTGGTCAAGGCCATGGAAGAGAAGTTCGGCGTTTCCGCCGCTGCTACCGCTGTCGTCGCGGGCCCCGCTGCTGCTGCTGCCCCCGCCGCTGAGGAGAAGACCGAGTTCGACGTCGTGCTGAAGGGCTTCGACGCCGCTGCGAAGCTGAAGGTTCTGAAGGTCATCCGCGAGGTTTGCGGCCTGGGCCTGAAGGAAGCCAAGGACTTCGTCGAGGCTGCCGCCACCGCCCCCAAGACCGTCAAGGAAGGCCTGTCCAAGGAAGACGCCGACAAGCTGGCTGCTTCCCTGAAGGAAGTCGGCGGCGAAGTCGAGGTCAAGTAATCTCGCTCGTCACAATGACGCTTTCACAGAGGGTGCTCGCAAGAGCATCCTCTTTTTTGTTGCAAAAGGCCCGTACCTTTCGGTACGGGCCGCAGTATTTTTTGGGGGCTTGTCTTACTGTATCTCCGCTACGCCGCTGTGGAGGTAGCCGGTGCGGCCGTCCACGTCGATGACGTACCAGTCGCCGCTCTGCTCGATCAGCTCGTAGGTTTCACCCTTGTACGCGGTCTTGATCAGGCCGCCGCTGATGCTGGCCTCGGTGCGGATCTTGCCGCTGTCGGCGGTGATGACGACGTAGTCAGCCTGGGCGTCGGCGATCATGTCCTCCTCGGTCACGCCATCGATTTTTACGGGAAGCATGATGTCCTTAGCGATTCTCTCTTTTTCCTCCATCATCAATACTTCGCCATCTACAGTCACTGAGTAGTAGACGCCCTGATATGTCTGCGAACAGAAAACGATGAAACCTTTCATTGTCATAACCGGTTCGCCATTGAGCATACCAATATCTTCTTCAACGGCATTAAGAGCAATAACAACTGCCAGGTTCGGATCCGTATATCCAGAGACTGTTTCTCCCATCAAAATGGTCGCCTGCTGAGAGGTAATTGGCAGACCATTTTCTTTGCTCTCTTTCACGGACGCCTGAATGATATCATCATTGATCGTCCAAGAAACCAGACTCAAAGAGCATACATCCGATTGGAAGTGTCCATCCATCTCCGTAATTCTCGTCTCTGTGAGTCCTGCCGGAATCTGGAAGGTCACGCTGCCGATCTTCACTTTCCTCTTTTCGCCGTTCAGGATATTTGATACAGCTTCAGCAAGGGCCGCTTCCTTTGCAGCCGCCTCTGCCTCCTTGGCCGCCATTTCTTCTTCGGTCATAGTATGCGGGCGGGCGGTGAGCAGGATTGTGCTGAACTTATTTACAAGGTAATCCACCCACCGTTTTTCAGTCGCCTTGAAATTTGATTCGGCACTGAACTCACTCCTGATTGTCAAAAGCGCATTATTGTCAAAAAGGCTTATATCTAAGACATACAAGCCACTATACTCATCCACCCAAATTGCCACACAAGCAGGTTCACCATTGTACAGTCCAATGTCTACATTATCCTTATAGATATAGTATCCATCACAAATCCCGGCGAAATACGCAGCCTCCGCCTTCGTCATCGGCTCACTACCAGTCCAATTTCCAGACCAGAGATACTCGTACTGAACACGTGAAGGCAATTCTTTTTGAAACGTCTCGGCTATGACACGATGATCATCAAAATACGCAACTTTAACGTTGCCAAAATCATCTGTACCATAATATGTTCCTGCCCATGCAGGAACTTGAAGCAAAAAGCCACCGATCTGGAGTTCAGTCGTGCCCTCCTCCGCCACCGCAGTCCACGCGCCGTACATCATGCACAGTGCCAGCAGCAGGGAAACCAGTTTACGCATAGGGAAAACCTCCTAACGTTTTTTGCGTTACTATCTAATTCGTTTTTTTTTTTTTTCTCCTGCTGTTCCCAAAGAAATTGCAAAATTTTATTGTTCGGCTTTTCCGGCACGAGAAAAGGCCCGTACCAAACCGGTACGGGCCATCACTTTTGGGGATTCAGTTTTCCGTTTACTTCCCGCTGCACTCCTCGTGGATCTCCTGGAGGTACTGGATGATGGACAGATGCTGGGGGCAGTTGCTCTCGCACTGGCCGCACTGCATGCAGCGGGAGGCGTCGCCCTCCTCCGCAGCGATGCGGGCGTAGCCACCCTTGAAGTCCGGCTCGGCATGGAGGCGGGAACCGTCGTAGCCCTGGAAAATGCGGGGAATCTGCACGCCCATCGGGCAGGGCTGGCAGTAGCGGCAGCCGGTGCAGCCTGTCTTCATGCGGGCCAGGTAGGTGGCCTTGGCGGTCTTGAACAGCTCGTGCTCCTTTTCGGTCAGCACGGGGCGCTCGGGGATGTCGAAGATGCGCAGGTTGTCGACAGTCTGCTCCCAGTTGCTCATGCCGGAGAGGATCGTCACCACCTCGGGCATGGCGTACAGGTAGCGGAAGGCCCATTCCACGGGGCTGCGCTTGTCCTCAAATGCCTCGTACACCGCCTTCACGTCCTCCGGCGGGTTGGCCAGCATGCCGCCGCGCAGGGGCTCCATGATCACCACGCCGATGCCGCGCTTGCCCGCCTCGCGGATGCCGGCCAGGGTGGCCTGGTTCTCGTCGTCCAGGATGTTCATCTGCACCTGGGCCATCTTCCACTGATCCCAATCGTTCAGGATCCGGATGAAGGCCTCGGCGTTGTCGTGGAAGGAGAAGCCCGGGTAGCGGATCTTGCCCTGGGCCAGCGCCTCCTTGTAGAAGCCCTTGTAGTCGTAGCTGTTCATCTCATCCAGGCGGCCATTGTTCAGCGCGTGCAGGATGTAGAAGTCCACGTGGTCCGTTTGCAGCTTCTCCAGCTGTTCGTCCAGCAGCTTCATCATATCCTCATGGCAGTGCACGTTCCAGCAGGGCAGCTTGGTGGTCAGGATGACCTTCTCGCGGTAGCCATCCTGGAGGGCCTTGCCGACCACGCGCTCGCTCTCGCCGCCGTGGTAGGGATAGGCGGTGTCGATGTAGGTGACGCCGTTGTCGATGGCGTGGCGGATCATGCGGATGGCCTCGGCCTCGTCGATCTTGCCGTCGGGGGTGGTCGGGAAACGCATACAGCCAAAGCCCAGGATGGAGCTCTCGCGGTCGATGGTGGGGAACGTCGTCTTCAGCATATCCATTTCTCCTTTACAGGTATTCGATCATGTCGCTCAGTCGTGAAAAGATCATGTCCGGCTTCACGTCAGAGGCAACCACGTCATCCATCGTCGCCTCGCCCGACAGCACCAGGATGCCCTTCATGCCGTGGTTGACGCCAGTGGCGACGTCGGTGTACAGCCGGTCGCCGACCATGGCCATCTCGGAAAGCGGACGGCCCGTGCGCACCAGGGCCTCGCGGACGATGCCATAATGGGGCTTGCCGATGATCACGTCCGCCTTGCGGCCGGTGCTGGCCTCGATGAAGGCCATGATCGCGCCCATGTCCGGGACGAACCCGGTCTCGGTGGGGCAGTTGAAATCCGGATGGGTCGCAATGTAGGGCTTCCCCCAGCGGATCAAGTCGCACACGCGGCACATCTTCCGGTAATCCAGCGTCGTGTCGAATGCCACCAGCACGTAGTCCACATCGTCCGCATCGTCGAAGGCAAGGCCCATGCCCGTCAGTTCCTCCCGGAGCATCTCATTCCCCAGCAGGTATCCCCTACCCTCCGGGAACTTCTCCAGGATGTACCTGGCCGCCGCGTGCCCGCTGGTCATCACCTGATTGCAGAAGCGCTCCGGCACGCCCATTCCCTGCAGCTTTCTGGTATACACCGCCGCAGACTTGGAGGAGTTGTTGGTCAGGAACCAGGCGTCGCGCCCAGTCCGCTCCAGGGCGGCCAGGAAGTCCAGCGAGCCGTCGATCAGCCGGTCGCCCAGGTAAAACGTGCCGTCCATATCCAGAAGAAAGCAGCGCACCTGCGCTAACTGCTCCCTGAGACTTTGCTTCATCATCGGATCGATCTTCCTTTCAGTGAAGCATTATATCATACTCCTTGCGCAAAAGAAAGACGAACAGGACACAATCATAAAATAACGCCCGATATTACAAATTGGATACATTTGCACCAATTTCTCCCCTATGCCATTCTAAATCATGCTATATCTCTTACAAAAGAAAGGAATGGTTACTATGCACAGGGAACTGGTACTTGACACACTCGAACGACTGGGGATCGGTCACCGCTTTTCTGGCCATCATGTTGCCGTGGAGGCAATCTGCATGGTCGCCGAGGACGACACGCTGCTGTTATGTATGAAGCGCAACATTCTCCAGCCGCTCTCAGAAAAGTACCACTGCACCACCAACAGCCTTGAACGGAATCTGCGCACCGCTGTCCAGCACGCATGGCAGATCAACCCGGCTTACCTCTGCCAACTGGCCGGATATCAGATGACCTCCGCCCCCAGCGTAAAAGAGTTCATCGACATCGTATCCACCTGCATTATCCGCAACCGGATCTGTGCGCCTGCCAACCGGTTTTCCCGATGAAGCCCGCAGTTCTCCGCATCTTCACAGCAGCAGGCTCCCGGCACATCCCGCCGGGGGCCTTTTCTCTACAAAATAATTTCAAAATTCCTGTGATTTTTTCAAATTTATGCTTGACATTCATTCACCCCTGTGGTAATATATATATCGTTCGCGAGGCACAAACGCTTCCGAGCAAAGAGAATATCTGGGTGTGGCGCAGTTTGGTAGCGTGCTTGAATGGGGTTCAAGAGGCCGGAAGTTCGAATCTTCTCACCCAGACGCAAGCCTTGAAGCATATGTGTTTCAAGGCTTTTTGCTTTGTCTGTTTCCTGTTCTCCGCTTGCAATCAAAGTAAAAATTTGGTATACTTCTATCATTGCATATCGGGCCGAGGCTCACTCCCCTGCCCCGATTCGAAGGGAGCGAAGGCCGATGAAGATCATGTCAGAGCAGCTTTCTGCCGCACGCCGCGCCAAGGGATATACGCAGGAGCAGTTTGCGGAGATGCTGCATGTGTCCCGGCAGGCGGTGTCCCATTGGGAGAATAGACGCGCCACGCCCGACCTGGGCACCCTGCAGGAGATCGCCCGGCTGCTGGATCAGCCCGCGCTGCTGTCCCCGGAGGAGCCTGCACAATCGGAAGCCCCTCAGCAGCCGAAGAGCAACCGGAAGGCCCTGGTTCTATCGGCCTCGCTTCTGCTCGTACTGCTGATCGTCCTGGTCATTGTGATGCACACGCTGAGCGAGAAGCCGCGCGCCGAAGTCGTCGTTAGGCCGGAAAGCCCCGTGGCCTACCGGCTCCGGAACAGTGATCTTCTCTGGAACGTGATGTTCAGTATCGAGAACGTCTCTGACGTGCCCTTTACGCCGGATTGCGTCATCGCCTGCTTTTATGTCAACGACCAGCCCGATGACAGCATCACACTCATGGGCGAACAGCTGCATCGCTACATGGGCGGCAAGACCCTCCTTCGGGATAATGCGCCGCTGCTCATGCCCATAGGAAGCGACAGGCCCTTCTACACCAGCGTTGTCTGCCACACCTACGGCACCGACGAAAACGGGCATCTGCTGCACTTCGAAGGCAGCTGTGAACTGAAATATGCCTACGCCCCCGAAGGGGAATGACGGCGTAACAGAGCGATCCGTCTGGGGCAGCCTGCGCTCAGGAAGGTTTTTTCCTGACGGTGAGGAGATTACACCAGAAGAAAAGCCTGGAACTCCTGCTGTATCTGCTATGGACGAGTTAAAGAAATTGAAAGAGCTGCTCGACCTGGGTATTGTTACACAGGAAGGATTCGATACTAAGAAGAAGCAGCTACTGGGACTGTAATCAAATTGAACAGCCGTCCTCCCCCGCTTCGAGCTTTTGTATTCTCTTACCAAAAACACCAATAGGAAAGCAGCTGCCCGCATTTACAGGCAGCTGCTTTGCATTACAGTCCATTCACAATATTCTCCGGCCGCTTCCCTGCCAGCGCGTCCAGGATCTGCGCTGCACAGGCGGCGGCCATCTCATCGCGGGTCTGAACGGTGTTGGTGCCGATGTGCGGCGTGCAGACCACGTTTGTATGCGTCAGGAGCCTCTCCGGGATATGTGGCTCATTCGGATAGACGTCCAGGCCCGCGCCGCGCAGACGGCCGCTTTCGAGGGCTTCCAGCAGCGCATCGTGATCCACCACCGCGCCCCGGGACGTGTTGATGAGGATCGCCCCGGGCTTCATCCGACTGAAGGCTTCCGCGTTCATCAGCCCGCGGGTCGCATCCGTCAGCGGGCAGTGCAGGGAGACTACGTCCGCCCGCTCCAGCATTTCCTCCAGAGAGACCGGCTCGCATACTGCCGGATCTGCGCCGCGGCGGCTGTAGCCCAGCACCTGCATCCCCAAAGCCGAGGCCATTTTCGCCGTGCAGGAGCCGATCCGCCCGTAGCCGATGACGCCAAGGGTCTGCCCGCGAAGGCTGCGGCCCATGTAGCGACCCATGCCGAACAGAGTCGGCGAGGGCTCCGAGCGCAGGCGCAGGTTCATTTCGCCAATGCGGCGCGAGACCGCCAGCATCAGGCCGATCGCCAGCTCCGCCGTGTCATGGGTGACTGTATCGGGGATGTTGGTCACGGGCACGCCGCACGCCGCCGCGGCACGGACGTCCACGCCGTCATAGCCTGCGCCGTAGTTGGCGATGATCCGCAGCTTTTTGCCAAGGCGGATGATATCTCCCGGCAGCTTGCCGCCTGCGACGACCGCATCGGCAGCAGGGATCAGCTGGGCGAGCTCCTCCATGGAGTAAGCCGCCAGCGGTGCGGGCATGATGATCTCGTGGCCGTACAGCGCGCGCAGACCATCAGCAGGGATGCCGTGGGTAACAAGGATCGTGGCCATCAAAACGCCTCCTTTGGAGTGATGGAAATGTTGGATGAATACGGGCCGATGCGGGGCATCCACCGGGCCGATACGGTGATCGTCGGCGGGGGGCTGACCGGCCTGATGACAGGCGCAGCGCTTGCTGACGCGGGTCTGCGGGTGATCGTGCTGGATGCGCAGCAGCCCGGCAGCGGGGCCGGAAGCAGGTCGGTCACGGTGATGGCCGCGCCGGTATATGAGCGCATCGCCAGGCAGCACGATTGGGAAACCGCCCGCCTTTATCTTAAGCGTCTTCAGGAAACGATGACAGAGCTGTCCTGCCAGCAGCAGGGCATATGCCGGGAAGCAGACGCTTACACCTACGCATTCCTACCCCGGGATCTTCCGGCGCTGGACAGGCAGCTGACGCTCTATGAGAAGCTGCGTCTGCCGGTCATGATCGCACAGGACGCAGGGGGCTGTCCCTTCCCGGTGGAGCTCTCGCTGATGCTGCCGGGACAGCAGCTGCTGGAGCCCGAGCGACTGGTAGCCGCTTTGGCGAGCAGGATCATCCGTCGGGGCGGAATGGTATGCGCCAATTCGCGCGTGCTGGACTTCCACAGCGGGCATGTGTACACCCTGAAGGGCCGCGCCGACGCGCCGGTTGTGATCCTGGCGGCAGGCATACCGCCGGGCACAAGATCCCGCAGGCTGCTTTCACTGCTGGAGAATCGGCGGATGCTTCATTGCAGGCTGACAGGCGGTTTTCCCCTGCACAGCTGTCAGCAGTCTGTCCGGGAGGACGGATTGAGGCTGTCGCCCGGCCCTGGCGGCATCACCGCAACCTGGTGTGCCGGACGCACGGGAACACAGTCCGCCGAAGCACGGACTACCCTGTTCCAGCGGGTGCTGCAGGGCCGCCTGAAGGACTGGCAGCCCGGAGAGGTTTCCTTTTATCAGGAGATCCGGTCTTTGGATGGGCTGCCCGTCATCGGACGGCTGCCGGATATGGGGATGCAGGTTCTGTGCGCGACCGGCTACAGCGGTCACGGTATCCTGGGCGCGCAGCTGGCAGCAGGGGTGCTGTCACGGCAGGTGCTCGGCAGGGAACGCTTCGACGACCGGCTCTACGCCCCGGACCGGGCCCTCCCGCGGCGAACGCAGCTGTATGCTCTGGGGCGCCTGCAGGGGATCTTCGCCCGGAACAGCCTGCGCAGGCGCGCGCCGGTTTGTCCGCACATGGGCTGCCGGCTGCGCTACAGCGTGGAAGCCCGGCGTTGGGAGTGTCCCTTCTGCGGCTCCGTGTTCAGCATGTTCGGGCAGGTTCGCAGCGGCCCTGCCCTGCGCGGGAAGAGGATCTCCGCCCTCAAAAGGCCGGATCTGTAGTAAAAGAGCGCAGCCCGTACATCGGCTGCGCCCATCGTCACTCGTGTACCGTTTCTGCCTCGGTAAAATCCGGGTCAGCCTCCGGCATATGATCGCAGACCATGATCAGCGCGTCCTCGCCGTTATCCTCGTAATAGCGCTTTCGCACGCCGAGCTTGATAAAGCCGAGGGAAACGTAAAGGCTTTGGGCGACCGCGTTGCTCTTGCGGACCTCCAGGGTCGCATAGGCAGCCCCGAGGTTGGACAGGTACTGCATCAGGCCATGGGTCAGCCGGCGGCCGATCCCCTGCCCGCGGCAGCTTTCCAGCACGGCAATGTTGGTGATGTGGCTTTCATCCAGGATGATCCACGCACCGGCGTAGCCGATGATGCTGCCGTCCTTTTCCGCCACGAGGTAGCGGGCTGCAACGTTTTTCATTTCACTGGCAAAAGCGTCACGGCTCCAGGGGGTCGGGAAGGTCGCAGCCTCCACCGCCGCAACGCCGTCAACGTCCGCCATGGTCATGCGGCGGATGATCACGTCACTCATGCCTGGCAGCCTCCGTCAGCTTCTTGTTCAGCGCGGCGTTGGGCGCGCGCAGGTACATGGGCATCAGGCTGCGGTAATCCGTCGTTTCGGTTTCCAGCGAGGCCAGATAGGCCACCGACGCAGGGCGCAGATAGGCCCTCTGGGGCTGGGCGAACACGGCCTGCTCCCCCAGCAGCTTTTCCAGCTTTTCACGGTGCACCGGCATACCGTCGCCCACAAAGAGGAACCGGTCGCCGAAGCTGCGGATAGCGTCCACATACTCCTCCAGCTTCATGGGGGTGTCGGGCATGAGGCGCTCCGGGCGCTGCTCGCCCCAGGAGAAGGCTGCGCCGTACACCTGCCCGGCACGGGCGTCCTGAATGGGGCAGATCACCCCGCCAAACTCCCCTGCCCCGGCAGCCATTGCCTCCAGCGCATCCACCGCGACGCAGGGCTTGCCGTCGTCGCCGTTACGGGAAGCGCCATGGGCCAGACCCTTGAGGGTGCTGACGCCGATGCGCACGCCGGTGAAGGAGCCGGGGCCGGTCACGCAGGCCAGGCGATCCATATCCATCATGGTAAGCCCGGTAGCCTGGAGCGCGGTGTCGATCATGGGAAGCAGGTTGACCGAGTGGGTCATGCGGTTGACGGTCGCCGCCTCGTAGACGATGGCGCCGTCTGAAAGGATGGCCACGCCGCAGACGGGGCCGGAGGTATCAATGGCAAGCAGCTTCAGGGTCTTCGCCCTCTTTCGTCAAAGATTGATCGTACGGAAATCCCCCATCGGGGTCAGGGTGATCTCCCGTTCATTTTCGCCCACAGGCGTCAGGCGGACAGCCAGATGCGTCTCCGGGATCGCCTCCGGGCACTGGCTGGGCCACTCGACCACCGCCACGCCGTCCTCGCCCAGGTACTCATCCATGCCCATTTCGTAGAGCTCATCGACACTGTTAAGGCGGTACCAGTCAAAATGGTACAGGGGGATGCGCCCGTCATTATAGACATTGAGGATGGTAAAGGAGGGACTGGTGACCGTGGCTGTAACACCCAGGCCCTCGGCAATGCCGCGGGTCATTTCGCTCTTGCCAGCCCCCAGGTCGCCCCAGAGGAGAAGCACGTCGCCGGGACGGAGCTGCCGGGCGAGGCTGCTGCCCAGCGCGCGGGTCTCCTGCGGGGAATGGGTCTTCATCATATCAAGCCTTTCTCTTCACGCCGTCATGCGCGGTATTCCCGGCGCTCTCCGGCTTTGCCTGCGGTTTACGCCCCGCGCCCCGCACATGCAGCAGCGGAGAGAGGCGCTTGTACATCACGAAGGTAAGGATGCTGAGGATCACACCCTTCAGCAGATTAAAGGGAGCGGTAGCAAAGGCCAGCACCTTCCACTCGGAATCAATGATGGGCACGAGCTTCTGGAACAGGCCGACGATCGCTTCCATCGGCATACCCATGGCCAGGGTGTAGAACGGGAACATGATCTTCCAGTTGACAAGCACAGAGATCACGACCATGACCACCGTACCGGTCAGCATACCGATCAGCGCATTCTTCCGGTTCTTGTGGCGCTGGTAGATCAGCGCTGCCGGCAGCACATAGGCCGCGCTCATCAGGAAGTCCGCCAGCTCGCCGACGAACTGATTGCTGGAATGCAGCATACCGGTCAGGTCCTTGATGACCAGGATCGCAAGACCCGGCAGCGGGCCCATGGAAAACGCGCCGAGCAGCACCGGGATGTTGCTCAGATCCAGCTTATAGATCGGCGGGAAGATCGGGATCTCCGGCCAGTAGAACAGGATCGACGCCAGCGCGCCCAGAATGGCGATGCGGGTCATGTACTGCACGGACAGACTGCCTTTGCGGGAATTGGACATGGGACACAAGCCTCCTTAAAATACGCACAGCCCCCCGAAGCAATTTCGCTCCAAAGGGGGCAGGGGGACTTCGTCCCATTTTCCGTTCAGGAAATATGGACGCGCCTCGCCGCTCTCTTCTCTCATCCAGACTGTAACTGTCGGCACCGGATTCTCACCGGTTCGGCAGACTTCACCGATCCCCCGGAACACGCACTGTATTCCAGAAAACCAGGCAAAGCCTGTTCGCGGGCTGTACCGCCGGTAGGGATTTTCACCCTGCCCCGAAGAAGCTTCAAGTGGCTTATGCTGTTTATGGCAGGCAAAACCGCCTGCGCATTCATCATAGCACAGGCGGTTGTATGTGTCAAGTTTTTTGGGGTGCTGCGGATTTCTTGTGGGCCGGGTGGTTTTTCTGGGGTGCTGCGGATTCCTTGCTGGCCGGCTGGTTGGGGAGGTATGGCCTTTCCTTTGGAGCCGCGCGGACTGTTTGTGTGATTCTTTGAATCACACAAAGGCGTCAGGTCGTTTTGCGCTGCGGCGCAGGGCCTCCGGCGGCAAGGGCGCTGCCCTTGACCTGCGAAGGGCCTTCAGCCCTTTCGAAACCCATCGCGCGATGCAGCGGGTTTGTCCTTTGGCGTAAGCTCCGCGTGTTGCTTTTAGAGCTTGATGACTGCGGGGCCCTCGGGACGGATGTCCAGCACATGACAGCAGCGCTCGCCAAAGGCCGCTTCCATCATCTCAATGAAGGGCTTCAGCTGAGACTGAGGCACAAAGTTCAGCGTCGTGCCGGCAAAGCCGCCGCCGTGAATGCGCCATGCACCGTCCTTGTCCAGCAGCATGTGCTCCGCCATCGCCAGCGCCAGGGACAGGCTCTGATCCTCCGGACGGGCGTAAACGTTCTGCAGATACATGTAGGACGAGCGGCCGGAGCAGATGATCTCCCACATGAAGGCAAACAGATCGTTGCGATCCAGCGCCGCTACCTGGCGTACCACGCGCTCGTCCTCCTCAAAGAAGTGAATGGCGCGCATCAGGGCCCGGTCGCTGACCTTGCCCCGCAGGGAGGGCAGCGCCTGGTAGAACTCCTCCGGGCGCACGCGGCGCAGCCAGGGCTCGCCCAGGAGCTCCGCCACCTGCTTCATCTCAGCAGGAATGGCCGCGTAATCGTCGGTCAGGTCGGCATGGGAGCCGCCCGTGGCCACCACCACCAGGGAGAAGCCGTACTTGGCGAAGTCGAAGTTCATCGCGCGAACCTCGGGATCGTCGTTGCGGAAGTCCACCGTCACCAGACCGCCGGCAGAGGAGGCCATCTGATCCAGCAGGCCGCTGGGCTTGCCGAAGTAGACGTTCTCTGCATACTGGCTGAGCTTGGCACGGGTGATGAAATCGATATCAAAGTTGTTGTACAGCTTGTCCAGGATGGCGCAGACCAGCACCTCGAAGGCTGCGGAGGAGGACAGGCCGCTGCCGGAAGCCACAGAGGAAGTCACCGCCGCGTTGAAGCCGCCGATACGGTAGCCCAGCTCCTTCATGCGGGCAGCCACACCGCGCACCAGCGCAGCCGTCGTGCCCTTCTCCCCTTCCACAACGCTCAGGTCGCTCAGATCCATCACCAGGGGCGCATAGCCGTCGGAATAAATATGAACCTCCATATCGTCACGGGCAGACACGGCAGAGAGCGTATCCAGATTGACCGCCGCCGCCAGCACACGGCCGCGGTTGTGATCCGTGTGGTTGCCGCCGATCTCCGTACGGCCGGGCGCGCTGATCAGCAGCACTTCCTTCTCCGTTTCATGGAAGAGCTCCTCATGACGCTTCACGATACCGGTATAGCGGGCGGTCTGCTCGACCAGCATCCCCTCGCGGTTACCGTACAAATGCATCAGGCGTTCAATGACCTCGGGGGATTTCAGCTCTCGGATCATGCTCGCGTACTGATTCATAGTATCCTACCATCCTTCCGGTTGATTACTGTATCTGTTAAGCTGTAAAGGTGGATTCAGCGGGCGTCAGCAGCGGACTGCCAGATGGACACCATTTCGTCGATGCCCTTTTCCCGCACGTTCTGGCAGAACTCGTTCCAGGTTTCGTCGTTCAGCGGAACGTCACCGACGATGAACCAGACCATCTGCTGCTCGGCATAGCTGCCGATCTGGTAGATCAATTCGTCCACGCGTTCCTGCTGCTCCTGCGTCAGCCACACCATCGGATACGGCATGGTATCAACGCCCTTGAGCCGCAGGAGCTCATTGACCACATGAACGGTTGCCGCTTGCATGGGCGCAGAGACGTCCATCTTCTGCTGGAAGCTGACGGAGGCCTTGCCCGGCATTCCGGCGCCGCCGCGGATCGTCGCTTCGGGCAGCGTTTTGGCCAAAAGCGTTTCAGAGGCGTCTACCCAGAGCCAGGTGCCGTCGTCGTTCCAGTCGAACTCCTCGCCGGCCATTCCGACGTCAGAGAGGATGAAGCCCTCCTCGGTATAGAGGTAATCCACCCAGCGGAGCAGCTCCTCCGGCTTTTCGCAGGCGCGGGTGATCGCAAAGGTGCCGCGCGTCAGATCGCCGGTCAGATCACGGTAGACCTGGCGGCCGCCATATACCAGCGGATCAAGGATCACATAATCGCTGATGTGGGAATAGTGGACCAGCTCCGCCGGAGAGGAGGCGATCATCATGCCGTAGATCACATCCGCGTCCGCATCGGGGCCTTCTGCCAGCTGTATGCGGGTGAAGCCGTTTTTGTCCAGCAGCCCTTCGTCCCACAGGGATTTGAGCCACTCCAGGAAGGCGCGGTTCTCATCAAGCGTAAGGATCTCCTTCACCTGGCCGCCTTCATCCATGGTCACATAGTAATCATTGGCGTTGATGCCAAAGGCATGGGCCAGGAATCGCAGATCCCACATGCTGCCATAGGTCAGCGGGATCTCATCATCGCGCCTGACATTGCCGTTGACGTCATAATCCCGGAAGGCACGGAGCACCCGCGTCAGCTCCTCGGCCGTGGTGGGCATATCCAGCTTCAGCCGCTTGAGCCATGCCTGGTTGATCCAGACCGCGTTATTAAACTGCAGCTCGTCAATGGCAGGCAGGGCAACGATGGCGCCGTCCGGCAGGGTGATAGCCTCCAGCCATTCGGGATGCTCCTGCAGCTCAGCCCAGAGGTTGGGCGCATACTCCGCCAGATAGGGCTTGAGGTCGATCAGCTTGCCGGCCTTATACCACGCCTGCGTTTCCTGGGTAGTCAGCTGGGCCTTGAAGAGCGCGTCCGGCATTTCGGCCGTGCCGCTGAACATGTCCTCCTTGGCCTTTATCCAATCCTGCTGCGTCATGTACTGCTCAAGATCCAGCTGCACGCCGGTCCGCTCTTCCATACGCTCAAAAAACAGGTTGTCCTTCCATACGCGCTTGCTTTCCTCGTCGTCATATCCGGCCATACTGAAGGACTCCTCAGCATAAGCGCCAGGAGCCGACATCAGCAGCATCATGACAAGGAGCAGCCATACGCTCAGCTTGCGCATCGCAGTCCCTCCAGTGTGAAAATACTGTCCAATATATTATAGTCCTTTTTTCACCGTTTGACCAGCCCTATTTTCGTAGAAAGTGGCGATTGCCGAAAATTTTCTGGATTTTACAGGACTTACCGTGGGAAGAAATGAAGCATTTCCGTCATTTCGGGCAAGAATGGAAGTGTCAGGAGGGATGTATGTGAAATTTCGTCGATGGCTCCAGCCGGCGCTCTGGCTGGTGCTGCTGGGTGTACTGACCGGCGCGGCAGTCTGGGCATACGACTATTTTGCGGTGGACTCCTGGCAGACGCTGGATCCGGCCAAGCTGACCAACGTAGCCCAGAAGGGCGCGATCTACGATAAGGACGGCAGCTATGTCACCACCTTGGTGGGGCGCGAGAACCGTACCGTTATCGACACCGCTTCCCTGCCCCGATATGTGGCAGACGCCTTCCTGGCCGCTGAGGATCTGCGCTTTTACAAGCATCCTGGCTTTGACGTCACGCGGATCCTGGGCGCTGTGGTCAGCAACGTCCGGGCAGGCGGATTCTCCCAGGGGGCGTCCACCATCACCCAGCAGCTGGTGAAGCTCTCCCATCTGTCCAGCCAGAAGACGATCGCCCGCAAGCTGGAGGAGATCCATCTGGCGCTGCAGCTGGAAAGGCTGTACACCAAGGAGCAGATCCTGGATATGTACCTCAATTTCATCTACTTCGGTCAGGGCGCTTACGGCATCCAGGCCGCCGCTGAGGTGACCTTCGGGGTCGACGCCGCCGAGCTGACGCCTGCCCAGGCTGCGGCGCTGGCAGCTGCAATCAAGGCGCCCTCGGCCTATAGCATTCAGACCGCACCCGAGGCCAACCGGGAGCGGCGGGAATACATCCTCGCCGTCATGTTGGAGGAAGAGATGCTCTCCCCCGAGGAATATGCCGCTGCGATGCAGGAGGAGCTGCAGGCCGTCTCCTCTGCTGCCGTACAGACGGAATACGGCTGGTTCGTGGACGCCGTGCTGGACGAGGCAGAGCTGCAGCTGGACGTCTCAGCCGAGGTGCTGCTGGCCGGCGGCTACCGCATCGAAACGACCCTCGACCCGGCCATGCAGGACGTCCTGGACGCCCAGTTCAAGGCCAAAAGCATTTTCCCCGCCAACGCCAGGGACGGCACCCCCGTGCAGGCCGCCGCAGCGGCAGTGGATACAAACACCGGGGCTGTGCGGGCCATCGTGGGCGGCCGGGAATACCAGACCCGACGGGGCCTCAACCGCGCCACGCACCTGCGCCGGCAGCCAGGCAGCGCCCTCAAGCCCCTGGCGGTTTACGCCCCGGCCATTGAATATGCCGGCTGGACCTGCGCCGACGTCATCCTCGATGAGCCGACCAGCTTCGGGAGCTATAAGCCCAGGAATGCCGGAAACGCCTACTACGGTCATGTGACCGTGCGCACCGCCCTCAAAAACAGCCTCAACATCCCGGCGGTCAAGCTCATCGAGGAGATCGGCCTGGCCAGCAGCCGGCGCTACCTGTCCGCCGTGGGGATCGAGCTGACAGACCGGGACTGGAATCTCTCCCTGGCCCTGGGCAGCATGACCTACGGCGCATCTCCGGTGCAGATGGCTGCTGCCTACAGCCCCTTTGCCAACGGCGGGATGTACTACGCGCCCTACTTTATCGAGCGCATCACCGACCAGAACGGCGTGGTGGTCTATCAGCATCAGGATGCGGGCACAAGGGTGCTCTCGCCCCAGTCCGCCTACCTGATGACGCATCTGCTGCAGACGGTCGTCTCCTCCGGTACCGGCACGCGCCTGAACAGCGTCGGCGTTCCCGTGGCCGGCAAGACAGGCACCGTCAACATGACAGGCGGCGGCAACCGGGACGCCTGGATGTCTGCCTACACCGCCGAGATCTCCACCACTGTGTGGATGGGCTATGATGAGCCCGACGAATCCCACCGCCTGCCCAACAGCGTCTCCGGCGGCACGAACCCTGCCTCGCTGGCGCGGGCCTTCCTTAAAGCGTGGTACAGCGGCAAAAGCAAGCCCAGCTTCAGCAAGCCCTCCGGGATCGTCAGCGCAACGCTGGACAAGAAGGCCATCGAGCGCCGGGGCGAACCCATGCTGGCAACCTCCCTCACCCCGGACGCTTATAAGATCACCGAGGTCTTCCGCGAAGGAACGCAGCCGACCAAAAAGAGCGACGTGTGGACAGCCCCCGCCTCTGCGCGCTCCTTCTATGTGACCCACGACGAAAGCGGGCAGCCCAAGCTGGTCATCCAGGCCAGCGGCGAGGCGGTCTACCGGGTACAGCGGGACGCCGTGGGCGAAAGCTTCATCCTGACCGAAATGCGGGCCGAGGCCGGGCAGACCCTCACCTACACCGACAATCGCGCCCAGCCGGGGATCACCTACACCTACCGGGTCATCCCCGTGCACGCGGAGCTGCTGGACAACGGCATTCTGCTGGAGGGGATGCAGAGCGTGCAGGTGGCGCGGGTGGAGAGGCCCAATTCTTTTGGAAGCTGGTTCAGCAGCCTGTTCAACCGGGATAACGAAGACGCTTCCGACCGTCCGGTCTCCATCTTTGCCGAGTAACGCAAACGCCCCGACGCCTGATGACGTCGGGGCAAACCTGTTATTCCGGAAAGATCTCCCGGCAGGTCATGGGCATACCGTTTTTGAGGAACCACAGGCTCACCTGTCCACTGCTTGCACAGTCAGCCAGCTGCTTGCTGGGAATGAACCACCCCGTCAGGCAAACGGCATTGTTCTCCGCGCTGGCAAGGATGAGGATGGGCTGTGCGTCCTCGTAGAGCACCAGGTAGTATGCCGTGCCCGCCGGGCCCTCCTCGGCATAGATCATGCTGCAGTTCAGCAGTCCGTTGACCTCAAGGATCTCCTCATATTCCACCGCTCCGACAACGGACTCATAGGCGGCGTACACCATGGCGTAGGACACGACTTCCATCATCACGGTGCTCTCCGCCTCAAAGGCGACCATCGGATGCTCGTTGGCAAAGTAGGCCCGCATGTTGCGGACAAATGCGGCATTTTCAACGTCCAGGCGCACGATCATGCGGGGCTCGCCATCCACGCCAGCCGCCCATCCCCGGGCCGTTCGCTGAAGGCTTTCCGGCACGCCGTTGATGGCCAGGTAATCGCCGCTGGCGATCTGACGCATGTGCTGGGCCATATCCACAGCCCGCTGCCACGACAGCTCGGAGCCCGCAGCATATGCAGGCAACAGGGCCGCGCACAGCAGCAGGATGAGCATCAGAAAGACGAGCTTCTTCATTCGTAATGCACCTCCTCAAAGGCAGCCGGAGGCAGGCCCTTCCCAGCGAACCAATCCGATACCTGCTGCGCGCTTTCGCAAGCTGACAGCGCTTCATCCGGCAGGAAGCTGGCAGACATACAGACCGCACCGTTGTCCGCGTACCAGGTCACCAGCACGGGCACAGCGTCCTCGTAGAGCATCACCAGCAGGCCGCAGCCCTGGGCCTCCTCCCAGGCAAACACCTTGAAGCGGTGCAGGAGACTAATCAGCGAAAGCTCCTGCTCCTCCCGCTGCCCGCGGAGGATATCCGGCAGCTGCTCCATCAGATCCCGGCGCAGCTCCGGCCTTTCCAGATCGGGCAGCACCGCACCCTCCGGCATATTGCCGAAGAGCGCTTCGGTCAGCGCCTCAGCATTCAGAGCATAGATGCGAGCGGGGGTGGTATGGTCACCGCCGGAAACCGCCTCGATCTCCGCTTTGCTGGAGTAGGTGTAGTCGCAGTTTGCCATGAACACGCTGCTCTCGGCCAGCAGATCGATGCGCCGGGCGATCTCCACGGCGTTGGCATAGAAGCCGTCCGCAGGCAGCGGAGCGTCCGTGGGGCGCGGCGTCGCCGTGGCGATCAGGCGGCGCTCCCCTTCCGGCGTCGCCAGCACGTCGGGCCGCGGCGTGGCCGTCTCCGCATATGCCCAGCACAGGCAGGCCAGCAGCGCCAGCACACCGGCAAGCAGCCTTTTCATTTGCACATCGCTCCTTTTTTTCATCCTGACGGTTTCTTCCGGCAGATGGCGTTTACGTCGTATCTCTGCGTCCATTATATACCAGCCTTTGCAGCATTGCAACGCAGGCCGCTCCGCCGCGCGACAATTTTACATTTGACCCCACTTATCCACAGACAGAAAGAACAGGAGAACCGCTGCGGCTCTCCTGTTCTCTGTATTCATTTATCAGTTGCCACGCTTCTTCATCCACACCGGAATGCCGCGGGCGTCAGTGGCAGGCTGCTGGGCCACGGGCTGCTGGGGAGCCATGGGGCCGGTGCTGCCGCCCATCATGGGCTGCTGCATCACAGCGGGCTGCTGCTGGGTGAAATTGGTCTGGAAGTTCTGCTGGGGCTGGGCAGCAAACATCTGCTGCGCGCCGCCGTAGGGATTGGTGGTCTGGGGCACCGTCTGCTGAGGCGCGGGCTGCACAGGCTGCTGATACAGCGCGGGCTGCTGGGCGGGAGCAGGCACGCCCATGGAGGGGCGGCTGTAATCCGTCGCAGGCTGCGCGAAGGAGGCAGGCTGGGCGAAATCGCCGGTATTGTACTGGCTGCCGCTGTAGGAGCCGAAGGTGCCGGAGTAGTTGGAGCCGTAGAGGCGGTCACGCTCGATGTCGCGGGCCTTCTTCACGGGCTCACGGGGCGGAAAAGGGGTCTTCTCAAAGCCGGTAGCGATGACGGTGATGCGCACCTTGTCGCCCATGGACTCGTCCACGCCGGCGCCGAAGATGATGTTGGCGTCGGGATCGGCGGCCTCCATGATCAGGTTAGCGGCCTCGTTGATATCGATGATGGAGATATCCGCGCCGCCGGTGATGTTGATCAGCACAGCGCGAGCGCCGTCGATGCTGGTCTCCAGCATGGGGCTGGAAATGGCATTCTTGGCGGCCTGAACCATCTTGTTCTCGCCGTCGCCGTAGCCGATGCCCATGTGGGCCATGCCGCCGGACTCCATGACGGTCTTGACGTCAGCAAAGTCAAGGTTGATCAGCGCGGGCAGGGCGATCAGGTCGCTGATGCCCTGGATGCCCTGGTGGAGCACCTCATCGGCAATGCCGAAGGCCTCGACCATGCTGGTGCCCTTGGAGACCACCTGCAGCAGGCGGTCATTGGGGATCACAACGAGGGTATCCACGCGCTGCTTGAGGTCGTTGATGCCGGCCTCGGCATTGCGCATACGCTGCTTGCCTTCAAAGGCAAAGGGCTTGGTGACCACAGCGATGGTCAGTGCGCCCTGCTCGCGGGCGATCTCCGCCACGACGGGAGCACAGCCGGTGCCGGTGCCGCCGCCCATACCGGCGGTGACGAACACCAGGTCGGCGCCCTTGAGGGCAGCGGCGATCTCCTCGCGGCTCTCCTCAGCGCTGCGGCGGCCCACCTCGGGCACCGCGCCGGCGCCCAGGCCCTTGGTGACCTTCTCGCCGATCTGGATCTTGACGCTGGCGCCGGACATCTGCAGCGCCTGCAGGTCGGTATTGATGGCAATGAACTCCACGCCCTTCAGGCCGGCCTTGACCATGCGGTTCACGGCATTGCCGCCGCCGCCGCCGCAGCCAACGACCTTAATGGAGGCGTAGTTGTTGGTCATCTGATCATTCTGGAACTCAATCACGTTGCATCCCCCTGACTTCTATCACGATGGTAGTAATCTCTTGCTTGTATCGGCTCTGGCAGCCGCTGCGTCATCAGCCGCCCACCAGGGAGCGGAAGAAATCGCTGATCTTTCCGGCAAGCCCGGAAGCAGGCTGACGCTGCTGCTCCATGGTGTCGATGATCAGGTCCATCAGGCCCATCGTGGAAGAGTAGATGGGGCTGGACATTTTCACGGTGCGCTTGGGTGTATCACGGACGGGGCGGCCCAGCTTGGAGGACAGGTAATCCTTGCCGCCGCGGTTGAAGGCGATGCCGCCGCCGGTGAGGTAGACGTTGGACCAGTTGCCCAGCTTCACGCCGCTCTCCTCCAGCGTCTGCTTGATCTCCGCCGCCAGCTCGTCCACCCTTGCGGTGATGATGGGGCTGACCTGCTCGCGGGTGAAGGACTGCGCGGGCTGATCCGCCGTTGCGGGGATCTCATAGGTCTCAGGCGTGGCGGACATGCTGTAGACGAAGTGCTGCTTGATCTTCTCCTCCGCGTTCTTGAAGGAGATATCCAGCTCCTCTGCCAGATCTGCCGCGATGTGGCCGCCGCCGATATCGATGCACTTGTGGAAAATGAGCGCGTCGCCCTCCACAGCCATGACCTCGGTGTTCAGGTATCCCACGTCGATCAGCACCGCCGTGCGGTCACGATCCTCCTCGGGCAGGTAGAGCATCGCCTCGCCTGCGGGGGTGGAGAAGAAGTTCCTCGGCTTCACGCCCATATTGGCCAGGCGGGTGCTGACGTCGTCGATAAAGAACTTGTTGGCGGTGACGAAGGAGATCATCGCAGTCAGCTCGCGGCCCTTGACGCCCACGGCCTGCAGCATCTTCTTGCCGTCGTCCACGCGGAACCAGGCGGGGCTGAAGTGAATGATCTCGCCGGGCAGCTCGCCCAGATTCTTCTGCGCCTCGGCAAAGATGGCGCGCACGTCGCTGGCCGTCACATGGGGATCAGGGCCGGTCAGGGATACGCGGGCCTCGGTCACATACACCTTGGTGAACGCGCCGGGGACGCCGATATTGACCTCACGGATCTTGCGGTGGCTCTGGGTCTCCGCCTGCATGATTGCCTCGCGGAGGCAATCGTCGATCTCGCCGGGGTTATTCCACCCGTCCGCCAGGAAGCCGTTGTAGGTCACAATACCCGCGCCTACGATATCGCATCGGGTAGCGGTGCTGTTCTCCGCCACCAGCGCAACGATCTTGTTCGTACCGAAATCGATGCTCGTTACCGTAGTCTTCATAGAACTCTCATACCCCCTGTTTTCCGGCCGGGCCATATCCGCCGGCAGGAACAATCTGGAAAGCCATTTCTGCTGCGGACGGCTCGTCCGCCTGTGCATCAAGCCGCCGACATGCGCATACGCATGGACAGCCACTATCCAATATACCAGTTTCCATTATAGCCATTTTTTTGGAAGAATGCAAGGGTTTTCCTGCATTTACGGGGATTTGTGCGCATTTTGTTACACAAATCACCATCAGCCGGCGCTTATTCGACCCCCGGCGGCATGTAGGAGGGGCTTTCCGGGTCCGTCACCACGATGGTGCCGCCCTTTTGCTGCCCGTAATAACCCTTTTCCAGCACGACCTCATGGACGATGGTCGCCGCCCGCAGCTTCTCATGGATGCGCTCTGCGCTGCCCAGAAGGATGGTGAAGCCGTCCTCACGGGTCTTCATGGTTATACTGTCCATGCCGGCCATATCCAATTCCCCGATCATGTCAAGCTTTTTCATCGCCTTGAGCTCAACGAGGATCTGTGTGTAGGTCTGCAGATGGGCAGGCGTACGCAGGTTGATCGCCTGACCGGCGCTGGCACGGCTGACGTCCAGGCCGGTGATGTGAATGAGCCCGTCCACCGATTCGGCAAGGTTCTGGGATACTTCCAGCACCCAGCCCCGATTATCCAGCTTGACGATCCTGCCGTTATACTGGATGTACGCCACCGGCACGCGCTCCACCACATGAATGGTCACCGTATCGAAGGCAACGTCCACCAGCGTGCAGCGCAGATAGCGGTTGCGGCTGATGCGCTGGATGACGTCATCCTGATTGATAGACAGGGTGCTCATGCCCGGCTTCAGCTGCGACAGCTCGATAACTTCCTGCGCTGAAACGCGGGCATTGCCCACGACCTCGATGCGCTTGACCTGCAGGAAGGAGCTGTGCAGCGTCAGGCCCACCACGACGATCAGGGCGATCACCGCCAGGGTGATCCACAGCGCCCGGGAGCCGAGGAACTTCCTCACCTTGTCGCTGAGCCTGTCCGAATCGATGTGCAATATGCGTTCATCCCGGAGGGATTCGGGGTGATTCCAGTAGTTGGGATCGCGGGGATATTCCTCCCCTTCCTTGGGCAGCTCCACCACCCGGTCCCAGAAGGGCTCGCTGCGGCTGTAGAGGTTTTCAGAGCGCTCGCTGCGCAGCTCAGGCGCCTGCTCCGGCTCCTCGAAGGGATAATCCGCATCGAAGGCAGCGCTGTTGCCCGCAGGCGGGAAACCCGCGCCGGTATGCTGTACAGGCTCGCGGTGCCCGGTATTGATATTCTCCCCCCATGGCGGCATGTCCATCGTCCGAAACCTCCCTCCGCGCCGGCAGGTACCGGGGCACGCCCCGGTACGGCCGCCGGATCATTCAGATCTGCGTCTGTACCCTTGTAACTTTTGCACCCAGCAGGTTCAGCTGGCGCTCAAAGCGCTCGTAGCCCCGGTCGATCAGCTCGGCGTGCTCCACCAGCGTTTCGCCCTGGGCCTGCAGCCCCGCCAGCACCAGCGCAGCCCCGCCCCGAAGGTCGCGGGCCGTTACATTCGCGCCGCTGAGCCGCTCTACACCGCGCACCACCGCCGTCCGGCCCGTGCACAGGATCCGCGCGCCCATCCGGTTCAGATCACCGGCATGTGTAAACCTGTTCTCAAATACATTCTCCACAATTACGCCAGTTCCTTCTGAAACTGCCAAAAGTGCCAGCATCTGCACCTGCATATCCGTCGGGAAGCCCGGATGGGGCTGCGTCTGCAGGACGGAAAAGGCGTTCAAGCGCTCTGGAGCCGTCAGAAGCAGCGTATCCTTCGTTTCCCGAAGATCGCAGCCCATCTCCCGCAGCTTGGCGTTTATGGCGTGCATATCCCCCACCGGCGCGTTGGTCAGCTCGATCCGGCCGCCGGTGATGGCCGCAGCAGCCAGCAGCGTACCGGCAACGATGCGGTCCGGCATGGGGGTGTACTCCGCGCCATGAAGACGCTCAACGCCCTCCACGGTGATGGTGGCGCAGCCTGCGCCGCGCACCCTTCCGCCCATGGCGTTGATAAAGCCCATCAGATCCACGATCTCCGGCTCCCGGGCGGCATTGTGGATGGTCGTCGTTCCCGGCAGGCAGGCTGCCGCCATCATCACGTTTTCCGTCGCCCCCACGCTGGGATAGTCCAGGTGGACGTCCCCGGGGTGCATGTGCCTGCCGTCGCAGTGAATGATGCCGCCGTCCTCGCTGATCCTCACGCCCAGCGCCCGGAGCCCCGACAGATGCAGGTCGATGGGACGCAGGCCGATCTCGCAGCCGCCGGGATATGTAACCGTTGCCTGCCGGAAACGGGAAAGGATCGGCCCCAGCATGAAGATGGAGGAGCGGATCTGCTTGGACAGCTGATCGGGCATCTCATGGCTGCTCATGTCCATCCCGGAGATGCACATGTCATGCCCCTGGCAGGTCACGCGGCAGCCCAGTATCCTGAGGATATCCACCATGCGCCGCACATCGGTGATGTCCGGCATAGCGTGCAGGGTTACCTCCTCCTCCGTCAGCACACAGGCCGCGAGGATGGGCAGCGCAGCATTCTTCGCACCGTCCACCCGGATGGAGCCCTCCAGCCTTCTGCCGCCTTCCACAACGAACGATTCCATCATCCGCCACCTCCGCTTCGATGCTTCAATACTATGATGAAGCCCGGAAGGTGTGCAGTTTTTGGCGCATCAGCAATCCATTTTGCCTGCCGTGCGGGAAATGTTCATCAGCACGCCCATGGCGGCCATGGTGATGGAGACGGAGGTGCCGCCCGCCGAAAAGAAGGGCAGCGGCAATCCGGTGGTCGGCAGCAGCCCCACGACCACGCCCATGTTCAGGAAGGCCTGAACGGTGATGGAGGCCGTAATGCCAGCTGCCAGCAGCGCGCCGAATTTATCCCGGCACGCAATGGCGACCCGGAAGCCCGCGATCATCAGGCAGACAAAGAGCGCCACGACTGCCAGGCAGCCCAGGAGGCCAAAGTCCTCGCCGACGATGGCGAAGATGAAGTCGCTTTCCGGATACGGGAGGTACGCATACTTCTGCCTGCCCTGCCCCAGGCCCATCCCGAAGAGGCCCCCGGAGCCAAAGGCGATCAGCGACTGGGACAGCTGGTAGCCCTCGTCCGACATCATCGCAAAAGGATCCCGGAAGGACAGCAGCCGCCGCCTGCGGTAGGGCTCCGACCAGGCGTAGAAGCCGCCCACCGCCACGCCGCCCACCAGCATCAACAGGATGTGCCGCCACTTCGCCCCGGCCATGATGATCAGGATCAGACTGACGATCATGATGGAGCCGGCAGTGGAGAGGTTGGGCTGCTCCAGGATCAGCAGAAAGGCGATCCCCGGCACGACCAGGATGGGCACGATGCCCGTCCAGAGCCTCTTTATGCGGTGCCCGGCATAGGAAAGCACCGTGGCCATGTACAGGACGATGGCGAACTTCGCCAGCTCAGAGGGCTGGAAGGACATGCCGCCCAGCACAAGCCAGCGCCGCGAACCGTTGATATACACACCGATCCCCGGAATGATGACCAACGTCAGCAGGATCGCGGAGATCCCCAGGCCGGTCGCCACCACCCACGTCTGCCGCCAGAAGCGGTACGGGATGCGGCTGGTAACAGTGCAGGCCACAGCGCCCAGCGCTATGCCGATCAGCTGCTTGAGCACCTCGCTGAGGGGATTGCCCGTATCCTGGGCCGTGTAGTAGGTGGCTGAAAACAGAACCAGCAATCCCGCAGACAGCAGCAGGATCATGACGATGACCAGCATACCGTCCACAGGATTGCGTCTGCGCGTGAGTACATTGATGAATCTCTTTGGTGCGCTTTCATGCTGCAGCATAGCTGCTCCTTTCAGCGCTGACAAAGATTCCCGGACTTCATCCGGTTAATTCAGTTCGTTCACAAGCTCCTTGAAGATGCGGCCGCGGGCCTCATAATCCGGGAACATGTCAAAGGAGGCACAGGCCGGGCTCAGCAGCACGTTCCAGCCCTCCGAGGCCAGGGCGCGGCACTGGTCGATGGCGTCCTTCAAAGTGCCTGCCCGGTGGATGCGGTCATAGCCGTTCTCGCGGCACTGGCGTTCGATCTGATCCGCCGTCACGCCAATGAGAACCGCCTCGCGGATGAAGGGGCTCGCCAGCATCTCCTTCACCATGGGGGTGAAGTCGCTGTGCTTGTCGTAGCCGCCCAGGATGATAGCCGTGGGGCGATCCATGGTCTGCACAGCCTTGATGGTGGAGTCCACATTGGTGCCCTTGGAGTCGTTGATGTACCGCACGCCGTCCAGCTCGCGGACGAACTCGATGCGGTGTTCCACGCCCCGGAAGGTGCGCAGCGTGTGGGCGATGACCTCCGCGTTCACGCCGCAGGCCGTAGCCATGCAGGCCGCCGCGAGGGCGTTCTCAAGGTTGTGCGGGCCGGGGATGAACACGTCCTTGGCCGGGCAGACCTCGCATTCCACGCCGCCGAAGCGGGTGACGATCACGCCGTCCCGGACGAACGCGCCCTGTTCGACCTCCCCCTTGCGGGAGAAGGTCAGCACCTGCGCCCTGACCATGCCGATGTAGGACGTAAGCGCCGGGTCGTCCGCGTTGAAGACGGCCACGTCGTCGGCGGTCATATTGGCGAACATGCGCATTTTGGTCAGCGCGTAGTTCTCCATCGTGCCGTGACGGTTGAGGTGATCCTCAGTCAGGTTCGTGAAAGCCGCGCAGCGCGGGTGGAAGGTCTCCGCCGTCTCCATCTGGAAGGAGCTGACCTCGCAGACAAACATGTCGCTTTCGACGCTGTCATAGCCCGCCGCCGAGTAGGGGTAGCCGATGTTGCCCACCACATGGGTGGTGCGGCCGGCATTGCGGAAGATCTCGCCCAGCAGGGTGACGGTCGTGGTCTTGCCGTTGGTGCCGGTGATGGCCACCATTTCGCCGGAAGACAGCTGATGGGCCATCTCCAGCTCGCCGGTGACGTAAATGCCCATCTCCTTCGCCCTCACGACAAAGGGCGCCGTATCCGGGATGCCGGGGCTGATGACCATGCAGTCGATGCCCTCCAGGCACTCCCCTGCCGCACAGCCCAGCCTATATTCGATGTCCAGCCCACTGAGGGGCGCCAGGGCGTCGCCCAGTCCCTCGGCGGTCTTGCTGTCGTTGATGATAACCTTCGCGCCAGCCTTATGCAGCAGTTTCGCTGCCGCCACGCCGCTGCGGGCCATGCCGACGACGAGGACGCGCTTGCCAGCGTATCTATCCATGTTGCGCATGTGGATGCGCCTCCTAATAGTAAAAGTATTTCCCCGAAGGATTCCAAAGGGCGATCGGAAATCCCTTTGGTCGCCTCCGCAGAGGCGAAATCTCTTACAGGATTACGGACAACACCGCAATCGCGCTCAGCACCAGTGTCACGACGGCGTACATCAGCACGATTTGCGTTTCCTTCATGCCGCACTTCTCGAAGTGATGGTGAATGGGCGACATTTTGAACAGGCGGCGGGGCTCGCCGAAGATCTTGCGGGTCAGCTTGTAGTAGTAGCGCTGCAGGATGACGCTCACGCTGGACATGACCATCGTGAAGCCGATGAGCAGCAGCAGGAAGGGCTCGCGCAGGATCATCGCCATGCCGACTACCGCGCCGCCGATGAACATCGAACCCGTATCGCCCATGAAGATGGTTGCCGGGTAGTGGTTGAAGCGCAGGAAGGCAACGCACGCGCCGCACAGCGCCGCCGCAAAGACGGCGACGGTCATGTTCTGCGACACGATGCCGGCGGAAGCAGCGATCATCGCGATGGCCGCCCAGCCCACGCAGCCCACGGAGGTCACCGTGGAGAGAATGCCGTCCAGGCCGTCCTGGAGGTTGGCGGAGTTGACCATGAACAGCACCGTCAGCGCCAGCAGCGGGATGTAGAAGATATCCAGATCCCACATGATGTCGGTGAAGGGCACATGCACCTCGCTGCCGATCTCCGGGTGGAAGTAGCAGTAGCAGGCAAAGCCCACGCACACGATCGCCTGGCCGATGATCTTCTGCCAGGGAGTCAGGCCCTCGTGGCGCTTCTTGACCATCTTGATCCAGTCATCGCCAAAGCCCACCGCCATGGAGCCCAGGGCCACGAACAGCAGCGCCAGCGCGTGATCCCAGGCAAAGCTGAAGCCGGAGAGCTCGGAGTTCTCCACAGGGACGGGCAGCAGCACGTTGACCACGCCCGAGGCGAGGAACGCCGCCACGCAGCCCAGCGCGATGAACAGGCCGCCCATGATGGGGGTACCCTGCTTCTTGCGGTGGGACTCCGGGCCCAGCTCGTAGATGGTCTGGCCCAGCTTCAGCTTGCGCAGCCAGGCGATAAAGTGGGGGCCGGTCAGCAGCACGATGGCTGCGGAGAGGATCAGAGCGACCAGCATCTCTGTCATTCTCAGCATGGTATTTCTTCCTTCCGGTTTTCTGTATTACTGCATCTCGCTCAGCAGCTCCGCCACGACGACCTTCTCGTCGAAGGGGTGCTTCACGCCGTTGATTTCCTGATAATTCTCATGGCCCTTTCCGCACAGGGCGATCACGTCGCCCGCCTTGCCGATCTGCAGCGCATGGCGGATGGCCTCGCGGCGGTTCTCGATCACCACATAGGGGCAGGCAGTCTCCTGGATGCCCTCCTCAATGGCCTTGAGGATGGCCATGGGGTCCTCGGTGCGGGGGTTGTCGCTGGTCAGGATGCACAGATCCGCCAGCTCGCCGCCGATACGGCCCATGATGGGGCGCTTGCCCTTATCACGGTCGCCGCCGCAGCCAAAAAGGGCAATGAGGCGGCCCTTGGTGAAGGTGCGGCAGGTTTTGAGGATGTTGTCCAGCGCATCCGGCGCATGGGCGTAATCCAGGATCACACGGTAGGGCGTGCCGGTGGGCAGCATCTCAATGCGGCCGGGCACGTTCTCGATCTTCTCCAGGCCGGCCTTGATGTCGTCAGCCGAAATGCCCATGACCATCGCGCAGCTGGCAGCGGCAATGGCGTTGTACACGTTGAACATGCCGGTCATACGCAGGTTGATGGGCAGGGCGTGCATCCCCTGGAGCTTCACGTCAAAGGACACGCCGTCCTCGGTGATTTCGATGTCGCGGGCAAAGAGATCAGCCGCTGCCGCGATGCCGAAGGTCAGGTGCGGCGTCTCAATATCCCGCAGGATGTCCGCGCTGGTCTCCTCGTCCACATTGAGCACGGCGTTTTTCACCATGCCGCGGGTGAAGAATTCCTTTTTGCACTCAAAGTACTTCTGCATCGTGCCGAAGTAATCCAGATGATCCTGGGAAAGGTTCGTGTACGCGCCGACCTCAAAGACCATGCCGTCCAGGCGGAACATGTCGATGGCATGGGCAGACACCTCCATGATGACCGCCTGCACGCCCTCGTCCGCCATCTGGCGCAGGTCGCGCTGCAGGTCGATGGGGTCGGGAGTGGTGTAGTTGGAGGCGATGCGCTTTTCGCCGATCATGTTGCCGGTGGTGCCCACCAGGCCGCATTTGAGCCCTGCCTGCTCCAGGATGGACTTGATCATGTAGGTCGTCGTGGTCTTGCCCTTGGTGCCGGTCACGCCCACAAAGCGCATCTCCTGCGCCGGATGGCCGTAGAAGGCCGCCGCCATGCGGGACATGGCCGCACGGACATTGGACACCTTCACCTGCGGGACGTCCACATCCACATAATGATCAACGACCAGCGCCACACAGCCGTTGGCAACGGCCTGGGGCGCGTAGTCATGGGCGTCAAAGCGGGCGCCGGGGATGCAGAAGAACAGGCCCTTATCGACCTTCTCCCGGCTGTTGGAGCATACGGAAAGGATCTCCGTATCCATATTCCCCTGCGTTTCCGTCAGGTAGGGCATATTCTCCGTCAGCTTCCGCAGCAACATAGCGATTCTCCTCTTTCCTGATGGCCGTGCATGTGCACAGGCCCGTCCTTTATTCCTGATACTCCGAGAACGTCACATGCACGCTGGTTCCCGGCTTTACATATTCTCCTGCGGCAGGGCTCTGGCGTATGCACAGGCCGCTGCCCGCCATGGAGATCAGCAGCCCACGCTGCCGCAGCAGCCGGGCGCAGTCCACATCACTCATGCCCGTCAGATCCGGCACGCACGCCAGCTCCTCCGGCGTGAGCGCCTCCGACGAGGCGGTATAGGCCATCACATGGCCTCCTCTGACCAGCCTGGCGCCCTCGGGCGGCAGCTGATCCAGCACGACGGACGAAACGCCGTCATCCATCATTTCCAATCCTGCTTCTGCCAGTGTACGCCTTGCGTCGGAAATCGTCAAGCCCTTTATGAGCGGAACGGCAACTTCCTCCGGTGCCTCAGCCGTGGAGGGCTCGCAGCCCACGCACATCAGCGCCTCCTGGAGGATCTGCCTTGCAAAGGGCGCTGCCGTCGTTCCGCCGTAATCCACCGGCACCTGCGCCTCATTCACCACCACCAGCACGCTGATGAGGGGATCATCCGCAGGAGCAAAGCCGTAGAAGGAGCCGATGTGCACATTGGAGACGATGCGGCCCTCCTTGTACACCTGGGCCGTGCCGGTTTTGCCGCCGATGCGGTAGCCGGCAATGTAGGCATTCTTGCCGCCGCCGTTTTCCACCACGTTTTCCAGCAGTCCTCTGAGGGTCTGGCTGGTTTCCGGGCGGATGGGCGCGGCCACCACCGTCGGATTGAAGCGCTGGAGCGTCTCTCCGTCCGGCGTCTGGATCTCCGACACGATGTAGGGCTTCATCAGCTTGCCGCCGTTGATGGCGGCGTTGCAGGCCATCACCAGCTGGAGCGGCGTGACGGCAACGGATTGCCCAAAGCCGATGCGGGCCAGATCGACCCGTTTTACATACCTGGAGCCGATCAGGATACCGGCGGACTCTCCCGGCAGATCGATCCCCGTCTTTTTCCCAAGGCCGAAGGCCGTCAGGTAGCGGTAGAAGGTATCCGTGCCCATGCGGAGCGCCAGCTCCACAAAGACCGGGTTGCAGCTGTTTTTCAGGCCGTCCGCCATGGTTTCCGCCCCATGGGCAGCGCCCCAGCATCGGATGGTATCGCCGTCCACCTTGACCCGGGCCGAGCAATAGAAGCTGTCCTCCGGGGTGGTGACGCCGCTGTCCAGGGCGGCTGCGGCGGTAAGGATCTTGAAGGTGGAGCCGGGCTCGTATACGTCGGAAATGGTGCTGATGCGCATCATCTCCGTCAGCGCGGCCACGTCGCTGCGGGGCGGCTCATTGGGATCGTAATCCGGCTTGATGGACATGGCAAGGATCCCGCCGGTGCGCACGTCGGTGACGATACACATGACCGAGGCCGCCTCGTTGACCTCGACGCATTCCCGCATGGCCTTGTCGACGATCTCCTGGATATCCGCATCGCAGGTGAGCTTGAGGGTGCTGCCCTGCCTGGAAGGGATATACCACCCCTCCAGCCCCGCCAGCGTGCGGTTACGCGCATCCACCTGACGCAGATAGCTTCCCTCCACGCCGGCCAGCACGGATTCATAGCGGGCCTCCAGGCCCGATTGCCCCTCGCTGTCGATGGTGGTCAGACCCAGCACCTGCGTAAGGAATGCGCCGTGGGGGTAATAGCGGCTGGTGTCCTCATCGAAGACCAACGCGTTCAGGCAGGCCTCCTCCGGCGATTCCTGCTGAAGCTGGCGGATGGCGTCCACCGTGGCCCGGCTGACCTGCCTTTTCAGAATGACGGAACCCTTGGTTTTGTCTGCAAGCTTTTTCAGTGCGCTCTCCCGGTCAAGGGGCAGCACCGTATCCAGGGCATCCAGAAAGAGCGCTGCGTCCGTCACCCGCCGGGGATCGGCCGTGACGATGTAGGAAGTCGCCGACTGCACAAGCAGGTTGCCGTTTCTGTCGATGATACTTCCGCGCTTGGCCGTGATCACGCCCTCTTTTGTCCATTGATTGACGCCGCGCTGCGTCAGCGCCTCCGCGTCCCGTATTGTCAGGGCGGCGATGCGCCCGCAGACCAGCAGGAACAGTCCCGCCAGCACCAGCGTCATCAGCCAGATCCTCTTGCGTACCAGCAGTTCAGGATGCATATCCCGTCCCCCTGATCACGCCAATATTCCAAACGGGGAACTGAACGAATCAGTTCCCCTGTATGGTCGGATGCCTGTTCCGGCCTGTCATCACCAGATGGCCGCCAGATCCTGTGTGCTGTTCACGGTGCCGGGGCCAAAGACAGCCTCCTCCGGCACGTCAAGGTATTCCACCGTAATGCTGCGGGCGTTGATCATCCCCAGCCGGCGCGCAGCCTGCCGGATGTTGGCGTCGTTGGACTGCACGGCGATCTCGTTGAGCGTATCGCTGGCCTGGGCGCTGAGCGCCTCCAGCTCCGCTTCCTGCGCTGCGATCTGCTTGGCAATGCGGGTGTTCTCCGCCTGAGCCAGCACGACGGCGCAGGCCATGACCATCGCCAGCACCGTCAGGAGCGCGATGGCAGGGATCAGCTTCATGCCGAAGCGGTTGACCACAGGCAGATGCATGGTATCCATCGCACCCACAGCCTGATAGCTGCCCGTCATGCCCGCAGAGGCGGCATAGCGGCGGCGCTGACCGGATACGTCCACCGGCTGGCCGGTCAGCTCATCCGGGAATTCGCCGGTAAAGGAGAAACCCTGGGAGCCGGGGCGATAGCTGCCCGTATGATGCTGCTGCATCCGCTTGTCCGCATAAGCCGCGGGGCGCGTATGACGGTGCATACCGGAAAAGATCGCGCTCAGCATAGTCTATTCTTCCTCCTGACAGTCCATTCCTGATCATCTTATGTTCATTAACAAATATTCATGTGTACTTTTAACGGCGCAGGTTCATCGCGCTGAGATTGCCCTGAATGCCATTGCGGAAGCTGGCGAAGCTGCTGACGCAATCCACATGCGTAAGCACGCGCAGGTGATCGCCGCTGCCCATGATATCGACTTCCTTGTCCTCCCCCAGCATCTCCTGGCGGAGCCTGGCAGGGAGCAGCACGCGGCCCTGGCCGTCGCACTCCTGGGCGCGGAAGGTAAAGGCGTCCAGCCACTGGAGGTACTCCAGGATCTCGCTGCTGCCCAGCTCATCGTAGAGGCGGGCGTAGCGCTCGCGCATACGGACGTAGGCGACTTCGGGATAGATGGCGATGGACTTGAAGTCAAAGGACGGGGTAATAGTGAACACCTTGCCCAGCATATCGCGGAAGGCCAGGGGCACCACCATGCGGCCCTTGCTGTCCAGCGAGTGGGCAAAATTTCCGGTGAAGCTGCGCTCATACTTCTCGATCAGCTTCTGATCCGCCTCAGAAACAACGGGTTCGGCAGGCGCGGACGCTTCCGCTGCCCTGGTGCTCTGTTCGAGCTCCTGATCCGACACCCACCTCACCTCCCACTTTTCAACACAAATTTGGGCTTAAAAACCACTCATCATCATCTTATCCCACTTTTTGAAAGAAAGCAAGCGTAAATTCAAATTCTTCTAAAGAAGTTGCACTTCTTGCGTTGTCATACTTCTTCACCTTTGTTTCATCATTTTTTAACATTTATTCGGATATTTGTATGTAAGCCGCCTGCTTTGCACAAATTATGGTACAAAAAAACATACCCGACACATGTTCGGGTATGTTTTATGACGTTTTTGCGCATTTTCGCACAAACTGTTTGGATATTTGTAATTTTCTCGTAATATTTTACCTCTCCGGTAGAACGTCTGCCAAAGAAAAATCCAGGCTGTCGCAAGAGGCGAGCATATACCTGATCCCCTCATGCTCGCCGTTGAATCCAGCCCGGATCCCGGCCCCATGAAGGTGGCCGTATACCACCGTATGCACCCGGTACTTCTGCAGCACCCGGGTAAAGGGGGTATCCGTTTCCTGCGGGTACAGCGGCGGATAGTGCAGCATGACCACGATGGGCTTCTCCCCCGCGATCTTCTCCGCTGCCTGCAGCGCCAGCTCCAGCCGGATCGCCTCCCGGTCACAGATGCGCTGATCCTCTGCCGTCAGCGGCTCCTCCGCCGTCGGGAAGCTCCAGCCCCGTGTGCCGCAGACGACCGCCTCGCCCACGTCCAGCGCCGTATGCTGCAGCGCCGTCATGCCCTGCGGGAGAACGCTGCTCACCTGGCGCAGGGTGCTCCACCAGTAATCATGGTTGCCCTTGATGATCACCTTCCGGCCCGGCAATTCACCGATGGCCTGCAGATCCGGCACGGCGTCCTTCAGCTGCATCGCCCAGGAGATATCCCCGGGGATCAGCACCGTATCCGTTTCGCTGACGCGGCTGCGCCAGTCCCGGCAGATGCGGTCAAAATGATCGTTCCACTTCTCGCCAAAGACGTTCATCGGCTTCTCGTCGCCGCCGGGCAGGTGCAGGTCTCCAATGGCAAAGAGGCTCACCGGAAACCCTCCCTTCTCCCCTGGCGGCGTCCGCGCCATTTACATATCGTCTTCGTCGGTATCCTCGTCGCTGTCGGCCTCTTCCTCGCGCATACTCTCCAGAGAAGAGATCTCGCCCGCCATCTGTTCGAACTCGCCCGCGGGGATATCGCTGTCCACCTCGGGGATCTCGTCCATGGAGGACACGTCGTCCATGGAGGTGATGGAGCGGGTATCCACCTGCTCCTCGCCCTCGCCGCCATCGTCATGACCGGCAGCAGCGCCCTGACCGTTCATCTCCTTGAGGCAGAACAGGCAGATATCGCGGCCCGGCAGCGCGGGATTCTCGTTGCAGACGCTGCACATTTCAATCTCATCCTGTGCGCCGTCGCCCTTCATCTCTCGCATACAGACCTTGCAGTAGCGCTCGCTGGCCGTGATGTAGTTCAGATCACAACGGGGACACTTGGCAAACATCATTGAGGATTCCTCCTAAATATTCGATCCGGCTCGACCGGTTCATCGCGTGGTAAAGCTTCCCTTGGCAGCCTGCTGGCAGTTTTGTTGACCCGTGGCCGCTTTTGTATTACGATTTCTATGCGGTGTTTCACAAAACCGTAATACATCCGGAGGTAAGATACATGTTCAGAAAAGCAGCAGCGATCATGCTTGCGGCAGTGATTACCACAAACACGGCTCTGCTCCCCACCGGCATGGCTTATGCCGCCAGCCCGGCGACACATTTTGCCGCACAGCAGGGCGCATCCGCCACGGCGCAGCACGCCGCCTCCACCGGGGCAGCCGTAATGCAGCGCAGCCGTTTCAGCGCACAAAGCGCTTCTACGGGTGATGATTATACTACGCATTCCCTGTCTATGCAAGAGGAAAAGCTGCTAAATTTGATCAATATTGACCGTGCAGCCCACGGACTTGCGCCTTTGACGCCCGATCCGGAGCTTTCCCGCCTGGCGCGCCTTAAATCCGAGGACATGCGGGACAGGAATTACTTCGCCCACGAGTCCCCCACCTGGGGCAAGGCCCGGAACATGCTGGAGCATTTCGGCTATGATTTCAGGGGTGTCGGCGAGAACATCGCCCACCACGCCACCGTCGAAAAGGCACAGGCAGCCTTCATGACCTCTGACGGGCATCGCCGCAACATCCTTTCGACCGCCTGGGAAAAGGTCGGGATCGGCGTGTGCTACGACAGGAACGGCTATATCTACGCCACGCAGCTCTTCGTCCGCTGATCCTTTGAGCAGCTCTATCGCCGGCGTCTCCGTCTTTGGGCGGGGGGCGCTTCTGCGTGTCGAAAAAGTGCTTTAGGCACTTTTTCGAGGAAACTGCGCTCCGTCACTGGTCGCTACGCTCCCGGCCGTTCCTCCGCGTAAGGAAGCTTTTCCTTACGGAAAAGCACGAAAATCGCCGCGCATGTCGCCGATTTTCGATTCAGAGTCTGCCGACAGCGAATTACCGCAGCTGAGTACATGGCTTTATTGACAGTCCGCGGCGTCTCCGTCTTTGGGCGGGGGCGCTTTTGATGTAGCTCAGCACCGCGCGGCCTGCCATGGAGCCCCGCTTGCGGCGCACGTCCGCCGCAGGCTCCCGTTCCAGCGCCGGCAGCATGGCGGCTTCAGATAAGGATCGCGCAGGAACATGAACTGCATATGTACGCGTATTCATGGGCATTCCTCCTCGGTAGGAGGATATGCACAGCAAGCGCGATGGTGTCAGGCGTCCTCCCAGCGGATGGGCGCGCCCTCCTCCAGCTCCTCCATGGAGGGCGGCTCTTCCTCCTCCACCGGATCGGCCAGCACCTGTTCCAGCAGCTCCTGCAGCTTGTCGCGGCCCGTGCCGTCCTCGGAGGACCAGCAGATGACCTCCCAGGGCTGCACTATCAGCGCGCGGCAGATGGGCGCCAGCTGCTTGGAGCGGGCGGCGCGGCTGATCTTGTCGGCCTTGGTGGCGATCACCGTGAAGGGAATGCCCATCTGGCGCAGGAAGCTGTTCATGTTGATATCGTCCTGCGTCGGCTCGTGGCGGATATCCACCAGGCACAGCACATGGCGCAGCTCGTCAGCCTTCTCGAAATAATCCTGCATCATCTTGCCCCAGCGGGCCTTCTCCTGCTTGTCGACCTTGGCAAAGCCGTAGCCCGGCAGATCGATCAGGTGGAAGGAGCGGTTGAGCAGGAAAACGTTGATCAGCTTCGTCTTGCCCGGGGTAGCCGAGGTCTTGGCCAGCTTGTTGCGGTTGCACAGCTTGTTGATGAGGCTGCTCTTGCCCACGTTGGACTTGCCCGCCACGGCGATTTGCGCCAGGCCCTTCCCGGCGAAATTGCCGTAGCTGGCCATGGAGGTGATGAACTCCGCTTGCTTGATCTCCACTGTGTTTCTCCTTGTCTGTTACGCCTTTGCGCCGGGCATTTCCACCAGCGCGGTCTTGAGTACGGTATCGATGTATTCCGCGGTGACGACCCGGAACTGGCTCAGCACATGCGGCGGGACCTCCTCGAGGTCCTTCTCGTTTTCTTTGGGGATGACCAGCGTTTTGATGCCGGCGCGATAGGCCGCCAAGGTCTTCTCCTTCAGGCCGCCGATGGGCAGCACGCGGCCGCGCAGGGTGATCTCGCCCGTCATCGCCACGTCCTGGCGCACCGGGACGCCCGTCAGCACCGACACCAGTGCCGTCGTCATCGTCACGCCGGCGGAGGGGCCGTCCTTGGGCACGGCGCCTTCAGGCACATGGATGTGGATGTCGCAGTCCTTGTAGAAGTCGTCCTTGAGGCCCAGCTCGGCGGAGTGGGCGCGCACCCAGGTGAAGGCCGCCTCGGCGGATTCCTTCATCACGTCGCCCAGCTTGCCCGTCAGGCGCAAGCCGCCCTTGCCGGGCATGGTCAGGCACTCCACCTCCAGCATTTCGCCGCCGACGGTGGTGTAAGCCAGGCCGTTGACGATGCCGACGCGGGGCTCCTTCTCCGGCATTTCCCGGGTGAAGCGGGCCGCGCCCAGGTACTTGCGCAGCACCTCGGGGGTGACGTTCACCTCGGTCACGTTTTCATCCAGCATGGTCACCGCAGACTTGCGCACGACCTTGGCCACCGTGCGCTCCAGCGTGCGGACGCCGGCTTCACGGGTGTAGCCCTCGATCAGCTGGCGCAGCACCCGGTCGGTCATTTTGACCGTCTTGGGCTGCAGGCCGTGGCTTTCGATCTGCTTGGGCAGCAGGTGGCGCTTGGTGATTTGAAGCTTCTCCTCCTCGGTGTAGGAGGGCACCTCGATGATCTCCATGCGGTCCAGCAGCGGGCCGGGGATGGTATCGACGCTGTTGGCGGTGGTGATGAACATCACGCGGCTCAGGTCGAAGGGCAATTCGAGATAATGATCGCGGAAGGCGTCGTTCTGCTCGCCGTCCAGCACCTCCAAAAGGCAGGAGGCCGGATCGCCGCGGTAATCGTGGCTCATCTTGTCGATCTCGTCAAAGAGGAAGACCGGGTTCATCGTGCCCGCCTGCTTGAGGCCGGAGATGATGCGGCCCGGGATCGCCCCCAGATACGTCCGGCGATGACCTCGAATTTCCGCCTCATCCCGCACGCCGCCCAAAGACATCTGCACGAACTTGCGGCCCACGGCCTTCGCAATAGCGCGCACGATGGACGTCTTGCCCACGCCGGGAGGGCCCACGAAGCACAGGATCGGGCCCTTCATGTCCTGCTTCATGCGCAGCACGGCCAGGTACTCGACGATGCGCTCCTTGACCTTCTCCAGTCCGTAGTGATCCTGGGCCAGCACCTTGCGGGCGCGCTTGAGGTCCAGGTTGTCGGGCGTGGTCTTGCCCCAGGGCAGGTCAAGGATCCACTCGATGTAGGTGCGGGCCATGCCGACCTCCGGGGTGCCGGGGGCCATGCGGGAGAGGCGCTCGATCTCCTTCTCCACCCTTTGGCGGGCTTCGTCGTTCAGGGGCGTGCGCTCCATGCGCTCCCGCAGCTCCTCCACGTCGGTGGCCTCGCTGTCGCCCAGCTCAGTCTGAATGGCCTTGATCTGCTCGCGCAGGTAGTAGTCCTTCTGGTTCTTCTCGATCTGCTTCTTGATGCGGGCCTGCACCTGCTTTTCCACGCCCACCAGCTCGATCTCCCGGGCCAGGATGGCGCACAGGGTATCCAGGCGGCGGCTGACGTCGGTCTCCTCCAGGATCTTCTGGCGATCCTCCAGCTTGTTCAGAACGTTGGCGGCGATGATGTCGGCGATCTGCTCCGCTTCATCCACATCCCGGATGGAAGCCACCGTTTCCTGGGATACCCGCTGGCTGGCGCGGCCGAACTCCTCAAAATAGTCCTTCGTCGCCCGGACGAGCGCCTGCAGCTCCACGTCGGAAGCTGTGCAGGTGTCCTCCAGCAGCCGCAGCGTACCCATCAGGTAGGGCTCCTCCTGGGTGATGCTGGTCAGCTCCGCGCGCCTTTCGCCTTCCACCAGCACACGGAGGCTGTCGCCGGGCAGGTTCATTACCTGCTTGATGGTGGCCACCGTGCCGATCCGGCACAGATCCTCCACCGCGGGGTCCTCCACCTCAATATCCTGCTGGGCCACGAGGAACACCTTCTGGTCGGTGATCATCGCCTCCTCCAGCGCGGAAACGGACTTGCTGCGGCCCACGTCAAAGTGCAGCACCATATAAGGGAATACCATCAGCCCCCGAAGGGCCAGAACCGGCATGGAGACGGTCGATTTCTTTTTTGCCATAAATCCTCCTGATATTTGGGAAACAAGGGCGACCTCGCCCCACACGGCTTCAGCACAGAAGCCTCAGCGATCATAACGGAAGCACGGCTGCTGCGCAGCCCTCCCGGATTCATCCATAGCAAAGCTCACCGGAATGCGCAGAATCCGGCAAGCATATAGTATACATATTCCCGCACTTTTTGCAAGCGCTTTTCCTACATTAAATTATGTGTATCCGCTCCGCTTCTTTCCGGCGGCAGTTGCTACCGGCACAAGGGCCTCGCCCTGGGCCGCCGCAGGCAGCAGATCGGTCATGCACTGCCCCGCTCGTCCCTCCGGCGCCGTCTGCTCCGCCTCCTGGAGAAGCCCCTTTACCGCCTCCTCCAGCGTGGCGACGCCGATCACCTCGATCCCGGTGATATGACGCGCCTCCGAGGCGTTCTCCTCCGGGATGTAGACGCGGGAAAGCCCGGCGAGCTTCGCCGCCTCCACCTTGGAGGGCACGCCGCCCACCGCCTTCACCCGGCCCTGTACGGTGATCTCCCCCGTCACTGCCGCCGTGCCGTCCACCGGCCTGCCGGTGATCGCGCTGACGGCTGCCAGCATCATCGCCACGCCCGCCGAGGGGCCGTCCACCGGCGCGCCGCCGGGAAAATTGATGTGCAGATTGCGCCGCCCCAGCGGATATCCCAGGCTGTCCAGCAGCGTACGCACATTTTCGGCAGAGCCGCGGGCGGTGGACTTGCGCTTCATGCGATGCCCTTCCTGCCCCAGCTCCTCCTCTTCCACGATGCCCGTGACCGTCACGCGGCCCTCGCCTGGGGTGACGACCGCCTCGATATCCAGAAGCGCCCCCTGATGGCTGCCAAAGACCGCAAGGCCGTGGATGTACCCCACCCGGCTGGCTGTATCCGCCTTCTGGGCAGGCCGTGCCGTGTAGTGACCGCTCTGCACCACCCAGCACACGTCCTCCGCCGTGATCTTCTTTCGTTCCTCCAGCTGCGCGAGGCCTGCACACATCTGCACGATGTTGACCGCCTCGCGGCCGCAGCTGGCGTAGCGGCCAATGGTCTGCGCCTCACTCTGCGCCATTTCATACCCTGCGCGCTGGGCAGCGCCCCGGGCGATCTCCGCGATCTCCCCAGGAGTCAGAGCCCGGAAGTAGATCTCCATGCACCTGGAGCGCAGCGCCGGGCTGATCTCCGACGGGCTGCGGGTCGTTGCGCCTACCAGACGGAAATCCGCCGGGAGCCCGCCCTTGAAGATCTCGTGGATGTGCCGCGGGATTCCCGTGTCCTCCGGGTTATAGTAGGCGCTCTCCAGCATCACCCTGCGATCCTCCAGCACCTTGAGGAGCTTGTTCATCTGCACCGGATGCAGCTCGCCGATCTCATCCAGAAACAGCACGCCGCCATGGGCCTTTGTCACCGCGCCGGGCTTAGGCTGTGGCACTCCCTGGACGCCCAGCTGCCCCGCCCCCTGGTAGATCGGGTCGTGCACCGAGCCGATCAGAGGGTCCGCGATATTGTAATAATGTCGTCAGATGAGGGAACCTGCCGGAGCTAACAGTTCCCTCAGTGGAAAAACCAGTAGTTTTTCGTTCTGAGGATCCCACTCAGCCCGACTAAATAATTGTCGTATAATATCTCGACGTGCAGGGATGGTGTCACCAAAAAACTTTTGCAGATCGCCTGAGAGGAACTTTTCAAACTCTATCCAGGCTTCGTTTTGTTCTTTGCTTGTCGATTGCTGTTGCCGCTTTTCGTCAATCTCTTTGTCCAACAACGCAATTTGGTTCGTGGCATCATCTAGTGCCTTTTGCAAAGCCGGAGGGATACCAGTGACGCCTTGACCCACCAGTTCGCCCAAATAGGTAAACATACCCGACTGTTTGGTGATCAATTCATTTTTACGGCGCTCTAAGAGGATAATATCGCTCTCAATGCGTTCCTTGTCTCGGTTGGTAATCTTAAACTGACTCACCTGCTTTAGCAATGTCTCACGGCTAGCTGCTAAATCTTGCAGATATTGCATGACAGCCTCATCAATACGACGTCCCAGAACAGATTTGCATGTGCACACTTTGTCGCCATACTTGCGATGGTTGTCGCACAGATAGAAAAAACTGTTTGCGCTCCCCTTTCGATCTTTTTGGTTTTGCTTCTTTGTGTACATGCGCCCTCCGCACGCATGACAGAACAACAGACCAGAGAGTAATGCATAATCATTGGTCGCCGACGAGAAGTTATCATAGCGCTCTTTATTCCGCATCAGCCTTTTCTGAATGCGTACCCATCGCGCCCCCTCAATAATCCCCTCATGTTCTCCAACAGCCAGCACCCACTCGTCAGGATCTCGCAATGTGACAGAGTCACCTTGTCCGTGATGACGATTGTAAGGCATAATGCCATGCGTGCCGTCAAAATCAGCAGGTTCCGCTGGCAACCGTGCTCCCAAATCGCTGTAAAACTGATACGCGTCTGAATCAGCAATACAATAGGTAGGATTGGAGAGTACGCCTTTGAGAAACGTGTCAGTGATTCGCGTACTACCGTTAACGTAAAGTTCGTGTTCTGAGCAGTATTTGATCACCGCATGAAGCGATCCAAGGTCTTCATATAATTTAATGAGTTGCTTAACTTCTGCCAGCTTATCGCTGACACCCACAAGATGTGATTTGGCTTTGATTCCAGCAGTCTTATTGCCTGTGGAACGACGACTCTCGTAACCATATGCCACTCTACCCCCAAGCCACCGCCCGGTCTCGGAAAGCATAAGCATATTATCCCGCACACGTTCCGCAATGGTTTGTCGCTCTAATTGCGCAAATACCGCGGCAATGTACATCATAGCCTCGCCCATTGGTGTAGATGTGTCAAATTTCTCGTTGACCGAGATGAATGCTACGCCCCACTTCGTTAATCGTTGAATGATTGATGAGAAGTCCGCGACATTTCGACTAATGCGGTCAAGCCGATATACGATAACACCGGATAATTTTCCAGTCTTCGCATCGTCCATTAGTCGTACAAACTGTGGGCGGCGCATACTTTTACCAGAGAAACCGTCATCGATATAAACCTCAAAGTTCACTTCCTCTGACGGATAATTGAATTTGATACTAGCTTTCGCGGTTTCAATCTGATTGTCGATACTCTCGCCTTTGTCTGTAGCTTTGGATTTACGAGCGTAAATACCCCAGGTTTTCACACACACGCCTCCTTTCTGTGCACTAAAATCATACCACAGTTTTCCCCGCGCGTCAAATAGTTGTTATTTTTACTCTTAATTCAATCTTTCGGTTGACTTATCGCACTTTTTCTGCTAAAATATGACTGTGCCACAACCGCCATTGTTGCACACCCTCGCAAGTATTCGCGCCGCCACGCGAATTATATTTGCATTCTTCATGTAATTTTGTTCACCTTTGCGAAAGGAAGTAAAACATGAGAAAAGACTTGTCTGTAAAATAGGTACGCCATACCATTTCTCCCGAAGAAATCGTGGCCTTGGGTGCCAAATTATGCTACTCAAAATCCGAAATTCAGGATTTACTCACGGCCATTACGACAAAAGACCAGTCGGCATTTGTACACAAGATTATGGGCATGGGGCATGATTCAGTGCTGGAGCACGCCAGCTTCACCTTCGGCATCGAAGGGGTGAGCCGCGTACTGCTGGCACAGATCACCCGGCATCGCCTGGCCAGTTTTTCGGTGCAGTCGCAGCGCTATGTGAGCTAC
>JAFQEB010000055.1 GCA_017399225.1 Clostridia bacterium
AGCGGCTGCAGTACAGCCCGCAAAGGAACTGTTGCGGCGAATTTGCAGAGGGTTTCTTCCGCTGAAAGCGGAAATTCAGAGAAACCCTCTGCAACCCGAGCCGCCCAGCACCGCAGCCGCAAAGCGGACTACTCATAGGGAGAAGAGGGGGGACCGGGGGGAAAGCACCGCTTTGCTTTCCCCCCGGCGGCTTTGCGCCGCTTTCGACGTGCGAAAGCGGCTCTCTGCGGCAGAATAAGTTTGCCTCGCAAGAAAAGTGACTCACACCCCCAATTCACCGCTCAACTTAATAGTAAAAGGGCGCACCTGCACACCCCTTCAAGGGTGACGGCAAGTGCGCTCTTTTGCGTATGGGGGTCAGTCCGGCAGGAGGGTCTCTGTTTCCAGCCGGATCCTTTGGGCAAGATCGATCAGCTCCGGATGTCCATCCTTGCCGAGCTGGCGGAGGGCCGAGGCCAGCAGGGAGGACAGGAGCTGCACATTGCTCCGATGGATGCGGCGGGCAGTCTCCGGCGGCGCGACCCGGGCCAGCATCAGCTCCCGGCAGACCCAGATGGCAGGCATTTCATCGCTGACCAGCCGGGCGGCCTGCTCGCATTGGCCGAGCTGCTTCAGGGCCAGCGCCATCACCTGCTTGCAGCCAAAGGTGCTGCTCAGCCGCATGGGCCTGCCATCCGCCCGGCGGCACAGGGCCAGGGCCTCGCGGGCGCTTTCCGTGGTGTTCAGGTGCAGCAGCGCCCGGGCCAGGTACACCATCAGCTCCGGCTGGTTGGGGTACTGTGCCAGCAGGCGGCGCAGCAGGGTGATGGCGCCGGGGGCGTCGTCCCGGTTCAGGAGGGCGGTGCATTCCTCCGTGGCCTGGAGGATCTCCGCTTCCATGCGGGCAGGGTCCACGCCCAGCAGCGCATCGGTGCTGACGTCCAGCAGCAGCGCCAGCCGGGGCAGGAGGGTCAGATCGGGCAGCGCCTCGTTTCGCTCCCAGCGGCTGACGGCCCGGTCGGATACCCCAAGCTGAGTGGCCAGGGCAGCCTGAGTCAGCCCGGCCTGACGGCGCAGGCGGCGAAGGTTCTCGGAAAGCCGGATGGTCATGAATGTTCACCTCGTATCGTAGTGGAGCTTCCTGTAAACAGCATACCACGTTCCGGGGGATATGGCCATGTCTCCCTGCGGGAGAAAAACTCCCCCTGTCCGGGAAATGCAGCGCCCCGCCGCGGGAGCATCCGCAGCGGGGCGCCTGGTCAGGTTCATTGCCGCTCGTCCGCGCCCTCCTGGCCGATCCTGCGCAGGAGGCTTTCATCCTGGGCGAGCCACTGCTCGTATTCGGCGCACAGCAGCTGCGCGTAGCCGCCGCCCAGTTCGTGCAGGCCCCGGGCGATCAGCCCGGCAAAGGCCAGGGCACCGGCGGGCTGCAGGTGGGTGCCGTCCTTCACGCCGCCGGGGAAGGCGGGGTATGCCCCGGCAGGGAGGTTCATGTAGTATTCCGTGCGGGCCCTTTCGCCCATCCGGTCCACCAGCTCCTCGCTCATTCGGGTCAGGTCGATGAGGGCGACCCCAAGCTTTCTGGCGGTGCTGCGGCAGCTTTCTGCCCAGGCGTCGTGGCGGTATTTGGCAGCGGGGGCGTTGCGATCCAGGCGGGTCAGGGGGGTGATGATGACCGGGATCGCTCCCTTGCTGCGGGCGGCGCTGACGAAGCGTTCCAGGTTGGCGGGGTAGTCCCTTTCCGCGCTGGCATAGCGGGCGGGGTCCTCCGCCTTTTCGTCGTTGTGGCCGAACTGGATGAAGAGGTAATCCCCCCTTCCCATGCGGTCACAGATCGCCTCCAGCCGGCCCTCGTCGAGGAAGGAGCGGGTGGAGCGGCCGTTCTCGGCATGGTTCTCGATCTGCACCTGCCCAAGCCGGGTGTAGCGGTGGAAGACCTGCCCGATACCCGTTTGCGGGTAGGTGGCGATGCTGTTCTGCTTCACGGTGGAGTCACCGGCCCAGAAGATGGTGATCATAGCTTTCCTCCTCAGCATGAAGGTCATGGATGGCAAAGCGCCCTGACCGGGCGGGTGCAGGGCGCTGGGGGATCAGTTGAAGCCGAAGATCCGCTGGCTGACGGCATAGCCGAAGAGCATGAACTTGCGGCCGAGCTTGCCGGGCAGGTTCAGGGCGACACCCAGGGGACGGCGGCGCAGCTGACGGTAGACCTTGGGGTAGTCGCGCTTCATCTCGTCCCAGAGCTGCTGCTTCTTGGCCAGCTGCTCCTCGCTGCCGCCCTTGACCAGCAGGATGGAGGAAACCGTCGTGACGATCTCCAGGTGCTTGAGCATATAGCGCCGTTCCCTGCGGGTGGGGATCTCCGCCGTGGCATAGACCTGCATCATCATCTTGTTGACGCGGATCTGCTGGTCGATGCGGCTGATCATGATCGACTCGTTGACGGACTGATCGCTGCGGCCGATGTAGTAGCGGTACAGGTCGGCGTCGATGTAATACAGCGTCTTCACCAGCGGCAGGGGCTGGTAGGCGTAGAGGTTATCGACGTAGAAGGTCTTCTTGGGCAGCTCCAGGCCGCTGTCCAGCAGGAGCTGGCGGCGGTAGATCAGGGCGTGCATGAGCATGTACTGCCCCACGCGGAAGGAGCCGACCTCCTCCCAGGTGAGGATGCGCTCCTGGGGCAGGGCGTTGCCGTAGCGCACCACATGCTTGTGGGCCACGCCCTCCTTTTCGTAGACGTAGTTGGCCACCACCAGGTCGACGCCCTTGTCCCGGAGGGTGCGCAGGGCGTCCAGCACCCGCTTCAGGGCGGCTTCATCCACCCAGTCGTCGCTGTCCACGACCTTGAAGTAGAAGCCCGTGGCGGCCCGGAGGCCGTGCATCACCGCATCGCCGTGGCCGCCGTTCTCCTTGTGGACGGCCTTGCAGCGCCCGGGATAGCGGGCCTGGTATTCATCGGCGATCTCCGCCGTGTTATCCTTTGTGGAGCCGTCGTTGACGATGAGGATCTCCACCTCTTCGCCGCCGGTGAGCAGCGTATCGATGCAGTGCCGCATGTACGCCGCAGAATTGTAGCAGGGGACTGCCACAGACAGTAGCTTCATTCCAGTTCTCCCTCTCCTTGCGGATCAGCCCAGCAGCGCCTTTTCCCGTGCCACCGCGTCCAGCGCTGCCCGGATGGTCTGATCCATGTCGTAGTATCTGTAGCCGCCAAGGCGGCCGCCGAAGATGACGTCGCTGCGCGTTTCAGCCAGCTTTGCGTAGGCCTGATACAGCGCCTGGTTGCGCTCGTCGTTGACGGGGTAGTAGGGCTCCATGCCCTCCTGCCATTCGCAGGGGTACTCCCGGCTGATGACCGATTTCTCCTGCTGGCCGAAGACAAAGTGCTTATGCTCGATGATGCGGGTGAAGGCTTCCTCCGGGCCGGTGTAGTTGACCACGGCCACGCCCTGCCAGTTGGCGGGGGCGCCGTCCGCATCGGGGGGGATGACCTCGTCCTCAAAGCGGACGGTGCGGTATTCCAGCTTGCCCAGCCGGTAGTCGAAGAAGGTGTCGATGGCGCCGGTGTAGACCGTGCGGGGGGCGACGCCGGGGTTGCTGGCGATGAAGGCCTTGTAATCCGTGTTCAGCAGCACGTCGCTGCCCTCCAGGAGGCGGTCGATCAGCGTGTTGTACCCCTCGGTGGGGACGCCCTGGTGGGGGTGGGTGAAATAGTTGTTGTCATAGGTGAAGCGCAGGGGCAGGCGGCGGATGATGAAGGCGGGCAGCTCCGTACACTTGCGTCCCCACTGCTTCATGGTGTAGTCCCGCACCAGCTTCTCGTAGATATCCCGGCCCACCAGCTTCAGGGCCTGCTCCTCCAGGTTGGCAGGCTCGATATCCCGGTAGGGGGCGGTCTGCTCGGCGATCTTTGCCCGGGCCTCTGCCGGGGTCTTCACCCCCCACAGGCGGGAGAAGGTGTTCATGTTGAAGGGCATGTTGAACACCTCGTCGCCGTTGCGGGCGATGGGGGAGTTGACGTAGTTGTTGAAGGTGACGAAGCGGCCGGCGTACTGCCAGACCTCCTCATCCGCGGTGTGGAAGATGTGGGCGCCGTAGCGGTGCACGCATACCCCCTCGATCTCCTCGCAGTGGATGTTGCCGCCGGTGTGGGGCCGGCTGTCGATGACCAGGCACCTCTTGCCCATGTCGGTCATCTCCCGGGCGAAGACGCTGCCGTACAGGCCCGCGCCGACAATCAGGTAATCGTATTGCATACAGGCTCCTCCTTTGTGATGAGGGGGTATGGGAACGGGCATAGCGCCCGGAGACATCGGATCGGGGCTGCATCCCTGCGCGCCAGCGCAGATGTATACCCCGTGTTATTCGGTCTGTATCCTGCGAAATCCTGCCGGAAAGGGCTAAAAATTACTTAATGTCCGAAAGAATGTTACTCTTTTGGATACAATCCGCCCTGTTCAGCGCCTGGCGTATTCCCGGGGCGGCACGCCGATGAATTTGTGGAAGGCCCGCAGGAAGGAGTTGTAGTTGCCAAAGCCGCAGCGGTAGGCGATCTCCGTCAGGCTTTCGCCCCGGCGGATCATGGCGCAGGCGGTGATGACCCGGCGGTACAGCACATAGTCGTAGATGCTGTGGCGGTTGTAGCGGGAGAACTCGTGGCAGAGGTAGCTGACGCTGATGTGGAAGGCGTCCGCCACGGCCTGGAGGGAGATCGGCTCGGTGAAATGCTCGTCGATGTAGTTCATCACCTGCTGGATGAGGGGGTAGGCGGCGGCCCGCTTTTCCGGGATGGCAGCGGATTCCACCGCATGGGCGACAATTTGAAGGTATTCCAGCATGGCCAGGTAGGCGTCGAAGGGCCCCAGCCCCTCTGCCTGGGCGGAGGCCTCCCGGATGCGCAGGATGCACTGCTTGCAGCGCTGGGCGTCCGCCTCGGTCAGGGTATAGAAGTAGCTGCCGCTGCGCACCGCCTTTTCCAGCAGGCCGGGCAGGTCGATCAACCCGCCGCCCGCTGCGGTCAGGGTCTCCGGGGTCACGTTGAGGTACATGCGCTCGTAGTCCGTCAGGGGCTCGTCGTAGATCAGGCCGTGCATACAGTAGGGCGGGATGACCACCAGCTGGTTGGGCTCCATGGGGGCCAGCTCGCTGCCGATGGAGAAGAGCTCGCCGCCCCGCAGGTGGATGTACAGTTCATAGTGATCGTGGCTGTGGCGCTCGCCCCGGTGCGCCATGCGGGGGGTGAAGTTGTATACGCCCTCAAAGGAGGAGCATTCCCCGCCGCGGCGGGCCCGGGAAAAGGGATGCAGCAGATGGGTCATGGCATACCTCCGGCACAGCTTTTCTATTAGAATAGAGCAAGATGTGTGGAAAGTCAAGGAATATCTGTGTAGTATTGCAACAATCTTCTTTGGTACAATGTCATCAACGGTATACAGGACACATCCATCACATCGAGGAGGCAGAAGTATATGATCCGCATCGCCATCGTTGGTACGGGCAATATCGCCCATGCCCATGTGGGCGCCTACAAGCAGTTCCCCGACCGGTGCCAGATCGTGGCGCTGGTGGACATCGTTCCGGAGAAGGCCCAGCGCATGAAGGAGCAGTACGGCCTGGAGGCGGAGGTCTACGACGACCACCTCAAAATCCTGGGCCGCACGGACATCGACCTGGTGGACGTCTGCACGCCGCCCTATGTCCATGCCTCCATCAGCATCAACGCCCTGCGCTCGGGCAAGAACGTGGTGTGCGAGAAGCCCATGGCGGCCTCCCTGGAGGAGTGCGACGCCATGCTGCGGGCCCGGGACGAGAGCGGCAAGAAGCTCTCCATCATCGCCCAGAACCGCTTCCGGCAGCCCATTGCCAACCTGAAGGCCCTTTTGGACAGCGGCATTGCCGGCCCCGTGCGGGCGGCCCAGGTGGATTCCTTCTGGTGGCGCGGCCATTGCTACTATGACCTGTGGTGGCGCGGCACCTGGGAGAAGGAGGGCGGCGGCTGCACCCTCAACCATGCGGTGCATCACATTGACATGCTGTGCTGGATGATGGGCCTGCCGGAAAAGGTGACCAGCGTCCTGGCCAATGTCGCCCACGACAACGCCGAGGTGGAGGATCTCTCCGCCTCCATATTGCAGTACCCCGGCGCCCTGGCCCAGCTGACGGCCTCGGTCGTGCATCATGCGGAGGAGCAGCAGCTGGTGTTCCAGTGCGAGAAGGCGAAGATCGCCGCGCCCTTCAGCGTGTACGCCTCCACCTCCATGGGCAACGGCTTCCCCACCCGCAACGAGGCGCTGGAGAAGGAGATCGCCGATTATGCCGCGCAGCTCCCCCGCGTGCAGTGGGAGGGCCATACCGGCCAGCTGGAGAACGTGCTGACGGCCATTGAAAAGGATGGCAGCGTGGCCATCACGGGCGAGGAGGGCCGCAGGACGATCGAGCTGATCACGGCCATCTACAAGGCTGGCGCGACGGGCACCACGGCGGAGCTGCCCCTTCAGAAGGACGATCCCTTCTACACGGTGGAGGGCATCATGGGCAGCGTGCCCCATTTCTACGAGAAGACCACCTCTGCCCGGGAGCTGAGCGGCAGCATTACCCTGGGCAGCAGCTACAAGAAGTAAGGAGGGATGCCCCATGCTGCGTATGGGCGTCATTGGTATCGGAAACATGGGCAGCGAGCACTGCCGGATCCTGCGCAGCGGCCGCGTGCCGGAGGCGGAGCTGACCGCCGTGGCGGACGTGCGGGCGGATCGCCTCTGCTGGGCGCGGGAGAAGCTGCCGGGCGTGCAGGTGTTTGCAAGCGCCGGGGAGCTGATCGCCTCCGGGGCCTGCGATGCGGTGATTGTCGCCGTGCCCCACCCCAGCCATCCGGAGATCACGGTGAAGGCCCTGGAGGGCGGGCTGCATGTGCTGTGCGAAAAGCCCATTGCCGTTTCCGCCGCAGAGGCCCGGTGTATGCAGGAGGCGGCCCAGCGTACGGGCAAGACCTTCGCGCTGATGTTCAACCAGCGCACCAGCGGGCTGTACAAGCGGATGAAGCAGCTGCTGGATTCGGGCGAGCTGGGCGAGATCAAGCGGGTGAACTGGATCATCACCGACTGGTACCGGACGCAGCTGTACTATGACTCCGGCGCCTGGCGGGCTACCTGGCTGGGGGAGGGCGGCGGCGTGCTGCTGAACCAGTGCCCCCATCAGTTGGATCTGCTGCAGTGGCTGTGCGGTATGCCGGTGAAGGTGCAGGCCCACTGCCACGAGGGCAAGTGGCATGACATCGAGGTCGAGGACGACGTGACCGCCTACCTGGAGTTCGCAAACGGCGCGACGGGGGCCTTTATTGCCTCCACCGGCGATCTGCCCGGCGTGAACCGGCTGGAGATCACCTGTGACCGGGGCCGCCTCCTGTGTGAGGACGGCAGGGTGCGCCTGCTGCGCCTGCCCGTGAGCGAGCGGGAATACTGCCGCACGGCGCAGAATGCCTACGGGAAACCTGCCTGCACCGAGGAGGTCTTCGACGACGGCGGGGATAATCCTCAGCACGCGGGGGTGACCACGGCCTTCGTGCGCCACATCCTGCACGGGGAGCCCCTGGTGGCCCGGGGCGAGGAGGGCATGAACTCCCTGCGCCTGAGCAACGCCATCCACCTCTCCGGCTGGCTGGGCGAGGCGGTGACCCTGCCCGTTGATGAGGAAATCTTCCTGGCGGAGCTGAACCGCCGCAGGGCCGTCTCCCGCCTCAAGGACACCCGGGATATCACCTTTACCACCGACCATTCCGGCAGCGGCAGCGCGACGTAAGGAGGATGCGATATGAAGACCGATGCGACCAACGGCATGACCTACGCCCCCAAGGGGAAGCCTGCCCCGGTGGTGAAGCCGGGCGAGTTCGTCTTCTCCTGCTGCCACCTGGATCACGGCCACATCTACGGCATGACCAACGCCCTGCTGGAGGCCGGCGGCACGCTGAAGTACGTCTACGACCGGGACCCCAACCGGCTGGCGAACTTCATCAAGACCTATCCCCAGGCTCAGGCGGCCCTCTGCGAGGAGCAGGTGCTGGCTGACCCGGAGAGCCACATGGTCTGCTCCTCCTACATCACCAGCGAGCGGGGCCCCTTCGGCCTGAGGGTGATGGCGGCGGGCAAGGATTACTTTGTGGACAAGGCGCCCTTCACCACCATGGCCCAGCTGGAGGCGGCGAAGAAGCTGGCCGCCGCGACGGGCCGCAAGTACATGGTCTACTACGGCGAGCGCATCCACTGCCAGGCGGCGACCCTGGCCGGGGAGATGATCGCGGCCGGGGAGATCGGTCAGGTGATCCATGTGGAGGGCTTCGGCCCTCATCGCCTGATGGCCCATGCCCGGCCCCAGTGGTTCTTCGAGAAGGAGAAGTACGGCGGCATCCTCTGCGACATCGGCAGCCACCAAATCGAGCAGTACCTGTACTTTGCCGGCGAAGAGGAGGCCCGCGTCACCCTCAGCCGCATCGGCAACTACGCCAACCCCGATCACCCGGAGCTGGATGACTTCGGCGACTGCATGATCACCGGCGAAAAGGGCACGACCAACTACTTCCGCGTGGACTGGTTCACCCCCGACGGCCTGCGCACCTGGGGCGACGGCCGCACGCTGATCATCGGCACCAAGGGGTACATCGAGCTGCGCAAGTATGTAAACGTCGGCACCGACATGGTGGGCGGCGACCACCTGTACCTGGTCAACGGCTCCTCCGAGCGGTACTTCAATGCCGACGGCGCAGGCTGCCCCTTCTTCGGCCAGCTGATCCTGGACTGCCTCAACCGCACCGAGAACGCCATGACCCAGCACCACGCCTTCAAGGCGGCGGAGCTGTGCCTGCAGGCCCAGGCCCAGGCGATCGTGGTGAAGTGATCATGGGCTCCCTCACTGTGAGGGGGCCTTTTTATTGTGCTGATTCATGTCCGTAGGGGCGACCATTGGTCGCCCGCCGTGCTGGGGGGGCGGCTGGCTGGAGGGGAGCGGATGGCCCCGCATCCCCCGGTTTCCCTGTGAAACAAAAAAGACCGGGAGCCAATGCTTCCAGCCAAGAAGGGGAATATGTGTTCTTATCCACGATATCATTATAGCACACTTGACGTGATAATGCAAGCAAATCTTTGATAATTTTTCGCATGGGGGAGCTTTTTGACTGATCAGTCTTCCCTCTGAGTAGGGTGCCCGGGCAAGGGGGTGAGAGCCTTGTTGGGAGGGGGCGCGGGCTCCCACCGTCATCGCCTGCGGCGATGCCACCTGTCCCGGTCGCAATCATAGATTGCTCCCCGCTTTGGCTAAAAACATGCCACTGGCATGTTTTCTTAACGCGTCGCGCCTCGGGGAGGGAGGCTTTGGCGGGGGTATCCCGTTACCTTCCCCCTTGGGGGAAGGGGGACCGCCGCGTCAGCGGGGGTGGATGAGGCCGTTCCTCTTGCGGCAGTATGAACATGCAGCAGCCGGACGACCAATGGTCGCCCCTACGGGGATCTGGAGATCCGCACAGTCCAAAAGGCTCTCCCTTGGGGAGAGCTCCCGCGAAGCGGGTGAGAGGGTCTTGCGCGTCCGCAGACGTGCCTCCCTTGCGGCGTCGGGTTTCCTTGCGAGGGTCGGCGGAGGAGACCCTTTCAGTCACCTTCGGTGACAGCTCCCCCCAAGGGGGAGCCTTTTGACAGTGTGGAGGCCCGTGTACCCGTAGGGGCGACCATTGGTCGCCCGCCGTGCTGCGGATTGGGACTGGTGGGAGGGGAGCGGATGCCCCCGCATCCCCCGCTTCCCTGTGAAACAAAAAAGACCGGGAGCCAATGCTTCCAGCCAAGAAGGGGAATATGTGTTCTTATCCACGATACCATTATAGCACACTTGACGTGATAATGCAAGCAAATCTTTGATAATTTTTCGCATGGGGGGAGCTTTTACGACTGATCAGCCTTCCCTCTGGGTAGGGTGCCCGGGCAAGGGGGTGAGGGCCTTCGCGGCGTGGGGGCGGGCTCCCACCGTCATCGCCTGCGGCGATGCCACCTGTCCCGGTTGCAATCATAGATTGCTCCCCGCTTTGGCTAAAAACATGCCACTGGCATGTTTTCTTAACGCGTCGCGCCTCGGGGAGGGAGGCTTTGGTCGTTGCTGCTGCCGGGTGGGTTCCTTTGCGGCGGTGTGGGTGTGCGGGCTGCGGGGGCTCCCTCAGTCTCCGCGCAGGCGCGGAGCCAGCTCCCTCCCGGAGGGAGCCTTTTGGTCGTTGTTGCTGCCGGGTGGGTTCCCTTGCGGCGTCGGGTTTCCTTGCGAGGGTCGGCGGGGGAGACCCTCTCAGTCACCTTCGGTGACAGCTCCCCCCAGTGAGGGGGATGGAAAGGAAAGAGTTATCCTACACTTTGCACCAAAGAAATACCGAAACAGCAAGCCCGCCAAGGCTTGCTTTTTCTTGTTCTGCGTGATAGAATGAAAGCGACAAACTTGAATTTGGCGGAGGAATAATTTGGAGGAGTTGACATGGAAGAAAAAAAGAATGTCAGTCTGACGGTTGTAATATTGAATTGCATTTGTGCTATTGGTTGGGATATTAATTTGTTTGTTGCCATTGCGTTCAGAGACACAAATTCTATGTCATTTGTTTTGCGTGGATTTTGTGCCATAGGATGGACAGTTGTTGCAATTATTTGGATTTGCCGTTATATTAAGTTCAAAAAGGGTAGCAAATAAATTCCAATTTATCGAGCAGCCACAGATCACAGGAGGGCGCAATTATACGCACCATTTCGGTGCATTGCGTTTGTGGGGCGCATAAGCAAACGAGCATCCGGCATGTTCACCGGATGCTCGTCTTTTTTCGTAGTGGGATAAAATGTTCCTTAACAACCCTCCCGCCAAGGGGGAGCCTTTGGCCGTTCACCTTGCGGCTTGTTCTGTGTTGCTGCACAGGAGTGTCTGTTTTTCCCTGAGAGGAAGAGGGGACTGGGTTCCCTTTGTTCCCTGGGTTCCCTTTGCTCCCCATGCTCCCTATGTTACCCTATGCCCTCCGGGGGCACCTGTCGGTTATTATAGCAGGGAAATGCGGAAAAGTCAAGAGAAATGCAAATGGATGTTCTCTTAAATTTGTGTTACAAAACTGGCATCGCCCTTGCAAAGATTAGCAAAGATTAGCTTGCATTATCACGTCAAGTGTGGTATACTGGTATTGTGAAAAAGAGAACATAAGTTCTCTGAATGGCAGCGATACAAAGAGCCCCGCACCGGATCGGCGCGGGGCTTTGCTGTGGCAAGATCACCACAGGGGGACGTCGGTGGCCTCGGGGGAGGCGAAGGGGCCGGGGAGGGCGGTCAGGCCGCGGTGATTGCCGTAGTAGTCGCGGTCAAAGACGATGGTGGAGCCGTCCGGGCTCTCGAAGCGCTGCTCCGGCTCGAAGGCGCAGCCCAGCACGTCGCTGTCCACGATGGCGGCGCGGTAGGCCGCGATCAGGTCGTACACATTGGTGCGCAGCACGGGGGCGCCGTCCCGCTCGGTCAGCTCAACGGCGGGCATGTCGGGCAGGACGAGGCAGTCATTCTCGTGCTTCCAGGGCTTCGCGCCGCCCAGGTACACATTGCCCCTGGCCCACACGGGCAGGTGGCTCTCATGGAACCGGGAGAGCTTGTGCATGTCGGGGCGGGCGACGTCCAGGTCGAACCAGGTGATCCACTCGTCGTAGGTGGGGTATTCGTCGAACTGCCAGGTGCCGCAGAGGCGCTCGCGCTCGTTGGGCTCGCCCCGGCGGGGATCGGGCTGCGGGTCAATGCCCTGGACGATGATGTTGTTGTAGAAGCGGTCGTCGCCGTGGAGGAAGTGCATGAAGCCCGCGACCTCGGTGCGGTGACGGATATGGTAGGGGGTATAGCGGGTGCCGGTGCCGCCGCCCACGAAGGTGAAGGTGCCCATCATCAGGTTGTGCACCAGCGCCACGCCCTGGGTAGCCATGCGGACGGCCACGCGGGAGAGCATCACGTTGTTGTCGATGAGGGTGGGGCCGTGGGAGACCTCGATGAAGATATCCTGGCTCTCCATGCCGCCCTCGGCCCAGGTGCAGAAGTCCGGGCGCTGGTTGTGGTGCAGCAGGTTCTGGCTGATGCGGGTGCCCTGGGCCTGCCAGTCGCACCAGATGCCCATGGTGCAGTGGTGGATGTGATTGCGGCGCATGGTGACGTCGATGGCCGCGTGCAGCTTGATGCCGCTGATCTCGGCGCCGCCCAGCTCCTGCATGTTGTTGATGTGGTGGATGTGGTTGTCCTCAATGATGGAGAACACCGCGCCCATGCGGCCCACAATGCCGGTCTGCTCGCAGTGGTGGATGTGGCAGCGGCGGACGATGTGGCTGCCCACTTTCTCCTTGAGCCACCCGTGGTACTGGCCGCGGCACAGGGCGTCGCGCTCCATCTGGGTGGGGGACTTCAGGTGCTTGGTCGTGAAGTAGTGGTCATTCTCCGGGTCGTAATACTTGCCCAGGGAGATGCCGCAGCACTTGGAGTGGCTGATCTCGCAGTCCTCGATGATCCAGCCCTTTGACCAGTGGGGGCCGACCATACCGTCCTGGAAGGCAGCGGGAGGCGCCCAGGTGGTGGCGGCTTTCTCCACCCTGAAGCCGGAGAAGGTGATGTAGCCCCGGCCGGTCTCATCGGGGAAGAAGCAGCGGCGGCGGACGTTGATCTCCACCTTGCGGGTGTTGGGGTCGATATCCTGGAAGTTGCAGTAGAAGACGGTCTCGTTGCCCTCCTGCACGGTGATCCACTTGTAGACGGAGGATTCCGGCTCCCAGGAGGGGGCGTACACCTCGCCGGCGATGCACTCCTCCATGGTCAGGGCCTCGTAGAGGGCGCGGTCATCCAGGTACACGCAGCCGGCATGGCGGACGGTGGGGGCGAAGTACCAGTCGCCGTAGACCTCCACCACATAGGGGTTGAAGCGGCCGAAGACGGCGTTGTCCACGCGGGCCGTCCACAGGCCGTTATCCAGCCTCGTCCAGCCGGTGAGGGGCTCCGCGCCGGTGATCAGCGCACCCAGGGGCTCCACGGAGCGGTAGGTGATGCGGCTTTCCTCCGTGCCGCCGCGCTCGGGGCTGACCTGCTCGCGGTACACGCCGGGGTAGACGAGCACCTCGTCGCCGGGCTGGGCGAGCTTCGCGGCGTCGCTGATGCGGCGGAAGGGGCGCTCCTTGCTGCCGTTGCCCTCGCGGGGGGCGGCCTGATCGACATGCCAGATCATAGAAGATTCCTCCTTGATGATATTGGGTTGTGAACGAAGGGGATTACTGTGATTATATTATATCGGTTTGGTGCAATGGTGTCTGTTCAGTGGTTGCCGGAAAGTTCGCAGTTTTTGCGCGAGGGACTCCCACCGTCATCGCCTGGCGGCGATGTCACCTGTCCCGGTCGCAATCATAGATTGCTCCCCGCTTTGGCTAAAAACATGCCACTGGCATGTTTTCTTAACGCGTCGCGCCTCGGGGAGGGAGGCTTTTGGTCGCTTGGATGCCTGCATACCCGTAGGGGCGACCATTGGTCGCCCGTCTTGCAGTGGGGGCGGACTGGTAGGAGGGGGGCGCGTCTGCGGACGCGCAAGACCCTCTCACCCGCTGCGCGGGAGCTCTCCCCAAGGGAGAGCCCTTTGGCTGGGCGGATGCCTGCTGTCCTGTAGGGACGACCATTGGTCGCCCGCCCGCTGCGGGGTTGGAGCGCCGCAAGGAATCCGCCAGGCAGCGGCATGGGCAAAGGCTCCCTTCACACAAGGGAGGCTTTGCGGGAAAGGCGGGCAGCGGGAGGCGAACCCTCTCAGTCACCTTCGGTGCCAGCTCTCCCGGAGGGAGAGCCTTTTGGTATGCCTTTGCAGCAGGCTATGCGTCGCGCCGCGCCCGTTGCGCGGCGGGACTCCCGCAAAGGAACCAACGCCGCGCGGGAGCGCCAAAACGGGACGAAGTCCCCATGGTTGCGTGGGCAACGGGGCTGTGGTATACTGAGGGGGAATTTTGACGCAGGGGGAAGATAAAGGTGGAGCTGCGGAATATCGGGGTGTTCGCCCACGTGGACGCGGGAAAGACGACGCTGTCGGAGCAGCTGCTGATGCACGCCGGGGCGATCCGGAAGATCGGCAGCGTGGACGCGGGCACCGCGCATACGGACAGCCTGCCCGTGGAGCAGCGGCGGGGCATCTCGGTCAAGGCCAGCTGCGTGCGGCTCACATGGCAGGGGACGGACATCAACCTGATCGACACCCCCGGGCATGTGGACTTCGCCGCGGAGGTGGAGCGCTCGCTGTGGGCGCTGGATGCGGCGGTGCTGGTCATCTGCGCGGTGGAGGGCGTGCAGCCCCATACGGAGACGCTCTTCCATGCGCTGCGGGAGCAGGACATTCCGGTGCTGCTGTTTTTGAACAAGACCGACCGGGAGGGCGCGGACGTCCAGCGAGTGCTGGGGCAGGTCAAGCGTCTGCTGACCCCGGACGCGGTGCCCATGGCGGATGAGGAAGCCGTGGCTGAAATGGTGTGCACCCAGGACGAGGAGCTGCTGGAGCGGTACCTGTCGGGCGAGGAGATCGACGGGGGCTTCATCCGGGAAAAGCTGGCGGAGATGACCCGCGCGGCACAGGCGTATCCGGTGTTTGCCGGTTCGGCGCTGCGGGACGAGGGCGTCGTGCCCCTGTTGGACGCCATGGTCGACCTGCTGCCCCCGCCGGAAGCAGCTGACAAAGATGAGAATGGGGAGAAGGGTGAAAGCGGGGCGAAGAAAGAAAACGGGGCGAAGAAAGAGGAGGGGACGAAGTCCCTGTGCGGCGTGGTGTTTGCCTCCGCGCAGGATCGCATCCTGGGCCGGGGCGTGTGGGTGCGCCTCTATGCAGGCAGGCTGGAGAACCGCGAGCCGGTGAATCTCCCGGCGGGCATCGATCCCCTCACGGGCGATGAGAAGCTGGTGCAGCGCAAGATCAGTCAAATTCGCCGGGTGGACGGCAGCGACGCAGGCAGCCTCACCGCCGGTGAGATCGGCGTGGTGTATGGCCTGGGCGACGTGGGCGTTGGGCATGTGCTGGGCGACAGCGCGCTCCTGCCCCGGCGCGTGGAGCCCGGACGGCTGCGCACGCCGCTGATCACGGTGCAGGTCATCCCCGAAAAGCCGGAGGAGATGCAGGCCCTGCGGGCAGCGTGCGGCGCCCTGGCAGCGGAGGATCCCCTTCTGCAGGTGCATTACGCCAAGGCGCTGGGGGAGCTGCAGCTGCATGTGATGGGCGCCATCCAGCTGGAGATCATCCAGGAGGAGATCGCCGGGCGCTTTGGCATGAAGGTGAGCTTCTCCAAGCCGGCGGTGATTTATAAGGAGACCATCGCGCAGGCGGCCAGCGGCTTTGTGGCCTACACCATGCCCAAGCCCTGCTGGGCGATCATGCGCTTTGAGATCGAGCCTGCCCCCCGCGGCAGCGGCGTGACCTTCAAGTCCATCGTGCCGGTGAAGGACATCCTGCTGCGCTATCAGCATCAGGTGGAGCAGGCCCTGCCCCTGGCCCTCAACCAGGGCCGCCTGGGCTGGCAGGTGACGGACGTGAACATCACCCTGGTGGACGGCAATCACCACCAGTTCCACACCCACCCGCTGGACTTCATCGTTGCGACGCCCTGGGGCATTCAGGACGGATTACAGCGGGGCGGCTCGACGCTGCTGGAGCCGATCCTGGAGACGCGCTTCCTGCTGCCGCCGGACTGCGTGGGCCGCGTGATGAGCGACGTGGCGCAGATGCGCGGCGAGGTGACGGACACGCAGACGGACGCGGATCGCGTGCTGATGACGGCGCTGATCCCGGTGGCGACGAGTGTGGATTATGCTTCGACGCTGGCGAGCATCACCAGCGGAAGGGGGAGCATGAGTGTGAAGCTGCACGGGTATCGGGATTGTCCGCTGGAGCTGGGTGCGACGGCGAAGCGGAGGAATGTGGATCCGCTGGACACGGCGAAGTACATCCTGGCAGCCCGCAGCGCCTTGGAAGGCGGCATCTTTGATTTAGACTAACAAGGGGAAGCGAAAAAAAGGGTGTCGAGAGGGCTGAAAGCCCTTCGCGGGGTGGAGGGGCAGAGCCCCTCCCCGTCGGAGACCTCCGCGCCGCAGCGCAAA